>JAJZEQ010000062.1 GCA_021851345.1 Pseudomonadota bacterium | reverse complement strand
GCGGCCTCGGCTTCGGATTGCTTGAGCATCACCGGCATCGCGCGTATCGCCAGCGTGGTCGGCGAGAGCGGGGCGATGTCGAAGCCGAGTTTGTTGAGCGCGTCCTGTTCGGCTTCCACCGTGGCCACCTCCAGCGGCTCGGCGTAGAAGCTCACCGGGATCAGCAGCGGCTGGGTGGCGATTCTTTCAGTGTCCAATGAGGTCTTGAGTTTTTCGTACACGATGCGCTCGTGCGCGGCGTGCATGTCCACGACGATCAGGCCTTGCGTGTTCTGCGCGAGGATGTAGACGCCGGAGAGTTGCGCGAGGGCGTAACCGAGGGGGGCTTCGTCCTGTGTGGCAGGAAAAGCAGACCCCTCCCGGCCTACCCTTGCACCCGCAAGGGCTACGCCGGTGGGTTCCCAGCTGCGATGCGGCGACCCTTCCGCCGTCAGGGGTGGAGGCGTCATCCCCGCTGACAAGGGGGGAGCGAGGGGGAGTACGCTTTCGGTCTGCGCTTCCCACAGGCGATAAGCGGCTTCATGTTCTGCCACGCCGAATCGCATGGGATGTTGCTGAAAACGTGGGAAGCCATCATTCCCGCGAAAGCGGGAATCCAGTTGATTAGATGCGCTGGATTCCCGCGCAGGCGGGAATGACAAACCGGGTTCGGCGGTTTCGGATCCTGCAACCGGTGCACTCAAAGCTTCTTGCAGCGTGTGGAAAATGAATTGGTGTATCCCCTGGCTTTCGCGGAAGCGCACTTCGCTCTTGGAGGGATGCACGTTCACGTCCACCTGATCCGGAGGCAGTTCGAGGAACAGCACGAAGGCGGGATGGCGCTGGTGATGCAGGATGTCCTGATAAGCCTGGCGCAACGCGTGACTGGCGACTTTGTCGCGCACGAAACGGCCGTTGACGAAAAAATATTGCGCGTCGCGGCTGGCGCGCGAATAGGCGGGCAGCGCCGCCAGGCCTTGCAGGGACAAGTTTGCCGCGCTGCGCGAAACCGGCACCGCAGCTTGCCCGAACTCGTCGCCGAGCAATGTCGCGACGCGCTTCAGCGCGGCCTGTTCACCCTGCAGCTCCGGCAATTGCCATATCGTGCGCCCGTTGTGCTGCAGCGAAAAGGCGATATCGGGGCGCGACAGAGCGATGCGTTTGAATACTTCCTCGCACCAGGCGAATTCTGTGGCTTCTGTTTTCAGGAATTTTCGCCGTGCCGGGGTGTTGAAATACATCTCGCGTATTTCCACCGTGGTGCCATGCGCATGGCTCGCGGGGATGGGTTCGCTGATTCGCCCGTCGATCGCCTCCACTTTCCACGCGTGCGTGGCACTTTCGGTGTTGCCGGACGATTTGGAAGGACCGGGCGTTGTTGTTCTGCTAATCAGGGTAAGCTGCGCCACAGCCGCCATGCTCGCCAATGCCTCGCCGCGAAACCCCATGCTTGCAACCTGTTGCAGATCATCCAGCGAGGCGATCTTGCTGGTGGCGTGGCGCATCAGCGCCAGTGCCAGTTCATCCCTGGCGATGCCATGGCCATTGTCACGAACCCGTAATAATTTGGTGCCGCCGCCGTCCAGTTGCACCGCAATGTCGCTTGCTCCGGCGTCCAGGCAGTTTTCCAGCAATTCCTTGAGCGCTGCAGCGGGACGCTCGATCACCTCGCCTGCGGCGATTTGATTGATTAGCAAGTCTGGTAGTGGCCGGATGGCAGGCATAGAAGTAAATATGTGTAAGTTGCACGCCATTATAACGGACATGTCAAAACGGCATATGTGCGCCCAAGACTAGTCAGCACGAATCCTGCTACTATAAATTTGTGTCGAAGATTGGCCTGCATGGCCTGCGCGGCATTAACGGTGAATAATCCTCCTGCCACACCAGATCCATAGCGAGGGGTTTATTCAGTGCCATGGTGAATTTTATTTGAAAGGAAGATGAAATGGGAACTTTAGAATTTTTTACTAACGCGAACAGCCCGATTAAAACCCAGTATACGCAACTGGTCACGCGATTTGATTCTGAGCACGGAATTTTGTGGACAGAGATGAATCCTGAAGGCATACCTTGCTGCACCAAAGAATTGCTGGGCGATTTATATCACCATCACAAGACGATAGAAAAGTGTGGTGGCAAGATACAAATTAGCGATGAATTGCACACAGTCAATTATTCGGTGGTGTCTTCCATAAATCCGGGAGCATTTAATCTGGGTGGCCATCTTGGGTTATTCAGCAGTTTGATTAAAGAGAAAAATCGACAAGCTTTGCTGGATTACTCGGTCATATGCCTGGATGTGATGTATTCCAGAATGACTCATTTCGGCCTGCCGTTGATCACTATTTCATTGGTTCAAGGTGACGCATTGGGGGGGGGGCTTGAAGCTGCGCTGACCAGTGATGTGATCATTGCCGAACGCAGCGCCAAAATGGGCTTTCCGGAAATGTTGTTCAATCTCATCCCCGGTCACGGCGCGTTTAGCCTGGTTGCAAGAAAAATCGGGGCGGATCACGCTGAAAAAATGATACTCAGTGCCAAACTGTACAGCGCGGAAGAATTGCACGAACTTGGCCTGGTAGATGTGCTGGTGGAAGATGGCCGGGGAGAGGAGGCGGTATATGAGTACGTCGAAAAACAGGCCCGGCGTTCCAATGGCTACATGGCGCTGAAAAAAGCACGGCAGCGCTTCAATCCTGTCACGTATCAGGAGATGATGGATATCACCGATGTTTGGGTCGAGGCGGCTTTGAAATTGACAGAAAAGGATCTCAAGGTGATGGATCGGTTTGTACGATCACAGCAGAAACTTTTCGGGAAAAAAGATCCGGCGCAGCATGCCGGTGAAACTCGACCAAGCCTTGTGCTGGCGAGCGCATGACCCTGCCTGCCCACACCTATATGGTTTTGGGAATGCCGGCGTGCATTTGCTGGGGTGCTTCCAGATAGCTGATTAAGGCTAGTCTGGTGGCACTGAAGCTTTCCTGAAGTTTGTTCATCCGTTCGTTCCCCGATACCTGCAAATCGGAGTGGCTGGCCCGCATTATTTCCCGGCACAATTCATACACTGTTTCCGCTCCCACGTTGCCCGAACTTCCTTTCAGTGCATGGGCAAGCTCTTTGAAAACAGTATATTCATGTTTGTGCAATGCTGAATTCATGCTTTGAAGAAGCTGCTCTCCTTCCAGGAAAAATCCCTGGAACACGCTATCCAGGAAATTGTCGTTTTCTCCTCCAAGCAACCTCAAGTGATGCAGGGTATTTTCGTTGAATAGTTGCGCGTTTTCGGCAGGCTTCTGCAAGGGGCGGTTAATTGCCGGTTTAGGTGCATCGGCAGCCTGTTTGTTATTGGTACCGGTAAGCCGTGCAATGGTTTCAAGCAATGAGTACGAATCTATAGGCTTGGTAAGGAAGGCATCAACTCCGGCTTCATCGCATTCGCGCTTTGCCTCGACGGTCGCATTGGCGGTGAGAATGGCAACCGGCATGCGCGGCTCCGTTCGGTCCATCATCCGGTATATTTTTAGTGCTTCAAGTCCGTGCATAACCGGCATATGCATGTCCATGATCGCCAAATCGTAGCGCTTGTGTTCCAGGAAATCCAGTGCCTGTTCACCGTTCTCCGCCAGATCGACGCTGTGCCCGGTGCGTTCAAGTATTTTAGAGATGATCATGCGATTCGTTCCATTGTCATCGGCGACCAGAATGTTGAGCTGGCGCTTTCCCAGGCTGTTTCGCTCATAATGTTTCATGAACGAGATAACATCGTCAGTGTCGGCTGGTGAGGTAGCGCCGTGGATGGCATTGAACAGCAGGGTTTTGTCTATCGGCATTCTCAGCAAACATGCGTAGCCCATTTTGAGCAACTCTGCCTCGCTGTTTCCATCTGGATCGGCATCCAGCATGATCAGCGATATTTTGCCCGGAGCATATTCAACCCACACCTGGTCGGCAAAATCCTTGGGCTGGATGCCAAGTGCCTGGGGTTTGCACAGAACGATATGATTGCGTCGTCCGCCTGAGGGTAGCTGTCCAAGCAGCAACAGGAGTTGTGCCACAGATTCCGCATGCTGGAATCGCCCACCCCAGGCTGCCATATAAGCGGCAACGCTGGCTTGTTCGCCGGCAGGCATTCCAATTCCGAACACGTTCATCATGCTCAAAGCCTGTCGATTACCGGAGCGCCTATCCTTCAGCCTTTCGAATGGCAGTTCAAACCAGAAGGTGCTGCCTTTGTTGACAATGCTGTGCAAGCCGATCTCGCCCCCCATCAAATGGACGAGCTGCTTCGAGATGGTGGTTCCCAGGCCGGTACCGCCATAATGGGTTGAGATGCTCGCATGTGCCTGGGTAAAGCTTTCGAATATGGATTGCTGCGATTCCGGCGGAATGCCGATACCGGTGTCTATCACCTCGAACCTGAGCCGGGTTTTTGTCTCACTCTGTTCAACTGTGCTGACCCGCAATTCCACGATGCCAGCTTCGGTGAATTTTATCGCGTTTCCGATCAGGTTGATGATGATTTGCTGCAGATGCTGTGCATCGCCGCGTAACAAGAAACTGGTTTCCGGTGAAGAGTTCATTTGCAATCGAAGACCCTTTTGTTCTGCCTGGGATGCAAACATGTCCATCACGCTGTTGATCATTTTGTGCAGATCAAAATTCACTATCTCAATGGCAAGTTTCCCGCTTTCTATCTTGGAGAAATCCAGGACGCCTTCGACGAGTTTCAGCAGGGTATCGCCGGAGTATTTTAAAGTCCTGACCAGTTCTTTCTGTTCTGTATTCAAAGCGGTGCTCATAATCAGGTCGCTTGCGCCGATAACGCCATTCAATGGCGTGCGCATCTCATGACTCATGTGCGCCAGGAAGATACTTTTTGCCTGATTGGCTTCCTCCGCGTGCGTTATTGCCTGCTGCAGTCTTTGTAATAGGGAAAAAGTGAACAGAGGGATTGAAACAAGCGTGAGCAGCAGACCCATTGAGAGGGTGTTATGGGCCAACCAGTAATCATTCGACAGGATTACTGCGATAAATCCGAATATACTTGTCGCCTGTGATATCAGTAGTACCTTCGAGCCGTAGCGCAGACCATTCCCAATCGTGACCCACAAATATATTCCAAAGAAGAGTGGGCCCATTTTCCCACTCATGTATATAACATATGTAACTGCGGCTATATCAGTGAGCATTGCCAAGAGTTGCCTTGCTTCTGAGGGCCTGCTACTGCGAAAGATACCTATTGCTAACAAAATCGCACTAAAAAGAAATAGGTCGCAAAAGATAAATAGGTTTCTGCTGACGATTGAACTGTCATCAGAAAGAAATTTGAAATGCAGGTAAGTGACAACCAGTAACGCAATGAATATTCGGAAAATTGCTTGCTCATGCTCGCTGCCATAATTCGGGAATCTAGCCCGGATATGTCGAAGCGAGTTTTTGAACATATCAGCTATCAAAGTAATTGTTCCGGGCTGTCCTGAAGCTGGCGTTGGATGATTAGTACTTCACTGTATTTTGCAATAAATGCATCGACGCAGGCAGGGTCAAAATGCTTTCCGATGTTTGCGGTGAGATATGTCAGGCTGTCCTCGTTTGACCACGCCTTTTTGTAAGGGCGGTTCGAGGTCAGGGCATCGTATACATCTGCAACTGCAACGATGCGAGCTTCCAGCGGTATGTCGACACCCTTGGTCCCGTGCGGGTAGCCGCTGCCGTCGTATTTTTCGTGATGCGACAATGCGATGGTCGCTCCCAACATCAGATACTTTGACGGGCTGTCCTGAAGAATCTTGAATCCGATCAAGGGATGGGTTCTCATGATGGCGAGTTCTTCCGGATCCAACTTGCCCGGCTTCTGCAGTATGTGATCCGGAATGCCGATCTTGCCGATATCATGCATGGGGGCTGCAAGTTCGATCAAGTCGCAGTTATCCTGATCGAGGCCCAGTTGCTCTGCGATCAGGCGGGAGTATTTGGCCATTCTTAAAATATGGTTGCCGGTTTCCTCATCGCGGTATTCTCCGGCTTTAGCCAACCTGAATAGTGTCTCCTGCTCGCGCGCCCGTATTTGCCTGGTCGCTTCGGTTACGCGTTGCTCCAGGAAATGCGAGTGGCTCAAAAGGATCTTTTGTTGCCGGCGCAGATTAAGCATGTTGCGGCACCGGACCCTGCATTCGTAAGGATCGATCGGTTTGGTGATGAAGTCGGTTGCCCCCGATTCGAGCGCCTGATATTTGATATCGCGATCTTCCGAGGCGGTGACTATCACAATAGGCACTCCTTCGAGGGCGTAGATGTTCTTCATCTGTTGCAGCGCCTCAAGACCAGTCATGCCGCTCATCAGGTAATCAATGATGATCAGGTCCGGCGGATTGTCCTTGATCCACGCCAGGGCGGTTATTGCGTCTGCGAACGCTTTTACGAAAATGTTTCGCTGGACTCCCTGGACGATTTTTTCAAGTATCACCCGGCTGGTGAATTCATCATCAATGATGACCACCAACGGTGTCGGGGCATTCTCAAAGCTGTCTTCAATCAATTCAAAGGGCATTGCTTCTCCTGGATTCCAGCCATTCGCGTTACGTCACATTCTATCAGGCTCGTGCCGATGGTACATTCTTGTCCTGTACAGGGCTACCAAAATTCGAGCAAAAAAAGCCTGCATTTTCGTAATTTACAGTGCGGGATGATGTTCCTGCCGAATGTGACAGCCAAATTCCAGAACAATTTTCTGGTCGGTATTTTTGTGGGTGAACGAGGCGCATGGTAGCCCTATGACATGAGTTTGTATGAAGCCAACGCTGAATGGATAAATAACGTTGATCCTGATGGTGTTTGGCATTCGGGCAGGAAATGTCGGGGGACACTGTGCGTTGCATCGGGATTGATTGAACGGGATTAAGCCTATGATCTACAGGGGATTGCCGGCTTGACTTTTTTCCGAATAGGGCGCTGAATTCGCACCCGCAGTCGGGTAAGTTACGTGTGCTAATTTCTGTTTTCCAGGAGGATGTCATGAAAAAATTCAAGAGTTTGTTTATTGGTTTTGCCTTGGTTGCTTTGGCGAGTCCGGTTTTTGCGGCTGATTCAGCGGGCTCGATTACCATCACTTCACCGGCAAACGGTGCGGTTCTGAGCAGCGGTGCCGGGAACAAGCTGGTATTCAACGTACATTTGAGTCCCGACGGCAATCACGTCCATATCTATGTCGACGACCAGCATCCTATTGTCGATCGCGATATCAGTCATTGCCCTTGCAGCGTCGATTTGCCCAATCTGTCGTCCGGCAAACATACCATCGTGGTGAAAGAGGCAACGTCCAGTCATGCCCTGACCGGTGTCGAAGGTACAGTGACAACCACGGTTAAATAGTTGTCACAGAAGTGCAAAATTTTATTTATGCGCTCATCCAGGTCGTACATAATTTAGGTGCTGCAACCGTGGTTGCCACCGCTGCATCGGCACTTTGGCTGGTGCGCGGTAATCCGCGGGTGCAGCACCGGCTTGCACTGCTGATGGCAATTGCCTGGGCGACTCAAGTGGCCAGCGGGGTGATGTTCGGCGTGACAACTTATCTTTATGAGCGCCATCTGCCTGATATCCACGGTATAGCGGTGGATGCGTTGCTGATCAAATTGTTCTGCGCCTTGTCCGGATTCGTTTTGGCTGTTACCCATGTAAAGCTCGGTTCAGCGTGGACAATGGACAAGCAACTGCTTGCATGGCGCGCCTCCCTTGCATTTGGCGTTGTCGCCCTCGGTTCCGCGGCATTTTTGCGCTGGTTTTCCTGAATATTGATCGGTCGGGAACGGTTGCCATTGGGACATCGTTTGTTTCCGGCCGTATGCAGCTTGAATAGTCACTGCACTGCAGTGCAGGTATAATCGCCCGCTCAAATCCGTTTTGCAAAAATCTGTTTTGAATGTTATTCAAATCCAGACATCAAAAAATTCCACGAAATTTAGGAGAAATTCATGCGTATAGGCATACCTGCGGAGACGCGCGCAGGCGAAACCCGTGTTGCGGCGACACCCGAAACGGTGAAAAAAATGCTGGCGTCCGGCCACACTGTGATGGTGCAAAACGGAGCGGGCGCGGGCGCACATATTCCTGATGCCGAGTTTCTGGCTGCGGGTGCGGCCATGACCGATGCGGCCGGTTTGTATGCGCAGTCCCAAATCATGCTGAAGGTAAAGGCACCCGCGGCCGACGAACTGGCGAAGATGCCGCGTGGCACGGTGTTGATCGGCCTGCTATCGCCGCACCAGCCAGAACAGGTCGCCGCATACACCCAGCATGGCATCACCGCATTTGCGATGGAAAAGTTGCCTCGCACTTCGCGCGCGCAGGCGATGGACGTGCTGTCATCGCAGGCCAACATCGCCGGCTACAAGGCGGTGATCGTGGGGGCGAATCTTTACCAGCGCTTCATGCCGATGCTGATGACCGCGGCCGGAACGGTTAAAGCCGCCCGCGTGCTGATTCTCGGCGTGGGTGTGGCGGGTTTGCAGGCGATAGCCACAGCCAAGCGCCTAGGCGCGGTGGTCGAAGCGTCCGATGTGCGGCCTGCTGCGAAGGAGCAGGTGGAATCTTTGGGCGCGAAATTCATCGACGTCCCTTTCGAAACCGAAGAGGAACGCGAGATCGCCAAAGGGGTGGGCGGCTATGCGCGACCCATGCCGGCATCCTGGATGCAGCGACAGGCAATATTGGTTGCGGAGCGCGCCAAACAGGCCGACATCATCATCACTACCGCGCTGATACCCGGGCGTCCCGCACCCGTACTGCTGCACGAGGATACCGTGAAGCTGATGAAA
>JAJZEQ010000132.1 GCA_021851345.1 Pseudomonadota bacterium | reverse complement strand
GCTGCCCGCATTCTTCGCCGGCTACACGCCGCAACCCTCGCTGCTGCACGGCGACCTGTGGAGCGGCAACCACGCCTACCTTGCGGACGGCACGCCGGCGATCTTCGACCCCGCGGTTTATTACGGCGACCGCGAATGCGATCTGGCTATGACGGAACTGTTCGGCGGCTACCCTGCGGATTTCTACGCCGCCTACCGCTCCGCGTATCCGCCGGATGCCGGCTACGCCACGCGCCGCGACTTGTACAACCTGTACCACATCCTCAACCACGCCAATCTGTTCGGCGGCGGTTATCAGCGGCAGGCGGAACAGATGATGCAAAGGTTGCTGTCGGTGGCTGGCTGATAAAGAGTTGCCGGTCATCGAGCCGGATCGCGCTCATCGGGTTGCCCACAGACAACCAGTGGCAGCAGATTTAACCCAATACTATTCACACAAATCCCGTCCGCCCTGAGCTTGTCGAAGGGCACTGGATGAGTGGCCTGTGGTTCGACAAGCTCACCACGAACGGTTATGTGAATACCGTTGGTCTCAGCCCACCTGGATGATCTGGTTGAGCCGTTCGCAGACTTGCGCAAACAAGGTGTTGGATAGAACGCCGAGCGGGTGCGCTTTAGCTTTGCGCAGGCGCCAATCGAATAACTTGGGCTGGTGACAAAGCACGTAGCTGGTTTGCCCGGTATTGCGCCCTTTCGCTTTCCCCACCGCAACCGCAAACGGATTGTCCGCGTTGTATTCCGCTGTGGTCATCGGCAAACCGATAACCAGCGAAGTCTTCTCGTTGAAGATGCGCGGCGATAAAACCAAAAACGGATGGATATCGCGCATCTCACGCCCGACCTGTGGGTTGCAGTCGATCCAGATGATCTCCTGTCGATCCGGCGCCCAAGATTTTGGTTTGGGTTTGCCCGCTGCCGTTTGCCCGGTTGCTGTATTTTTACCAACTACCAACGCTCGGCTCCCAGCGTTTGTGTCGTGGTCATCTGCTCCCCACCGTGCCGCCTGGGATCGTAGGCTGCCAGACGTTGTTCCAGAGTATGTCGTGTAGCATCGACCGGCGTGATGACGACCTGATCGCCTTCTACGGTTACGCGCACGCGTTGATCCACATGCAAGTGCGCCTCCCGCGCCACTGCTGCGGGCAAACGAACACCCAGATTGTTGCCCCACTGCTTGATATCAAGGATTGCTTCGGCCATGATTTGCTCCTTATGCAAAATGTATAAACTTCAGTCTATACATTTATACGGGGTCGGTCAATTTCGATGTATCCAATCATCCAGGAAAAACAGCATAAGTAGGAGCGGGGCGTGCCTGTCCTGAGCTTGTCGAAGCGGCCCGCGATTGCTTCTTGTTCGCGGGCATGGCCAGCTTCTACAATCCCAAGGGAGAATCACATGGAACGCGTGAGAATAAATCATCACGCATATCTTCATGGCATGCGAAAAGGCTGACTGTGGATTTTAGGATCACCAGTGCTTAGCCACCGGATTCCTGCAGCTCACCTGAAATAACTCCCGGTCTTCCAGCCGGATTGCAGTCATCGGCCCGCCCCACAGGCAGCCGGTATCCAGCGCGATGATATTTTTCCGTATCAACAGGCCGAGCGCCGACCAGTGGCCGACGATGGCTGTGGCATCGCGGCTGGCGCGTCTGGGGACATCGAACCATGGCATATACCCCGAGGGGATGTTTCCCAATTCGCCCTTGAAGTTGAATTCCATCTCGCCCTTTTCAGTGCAGATGCGCATGCGTGTGAAGGCGTTGACGATCACGCGCAGCCGTTTGTAGCCGGCCAGGTCGTCGTCCCAATTGTTGGGCGCGTTGCCGTACATGCGCCCGAGTAAGGTGGCATAGTCATCGCCTCGCAGCGCCGTTTCGACTTCGCGTGCCAGGCTCACGGCCCGAGCCACGCTCCATTGCGGCAGCAGCCCGGCATGGACCAGCACGTATCCGTCCTGTGCATGCAGCAGGCGCTGGTTGCGCAACCAGAGCAGCAGCTCGCCGCGATCCGGGGCGCCGAGTATTTCATCCAGCGTGTCGTTGCGATTCAGTTTCGCCGCGCCTTCCGCGACGGCGAGCAGGTGCAGGTCATGGTTGCCGAGCACGGTGATAGCGCTGTCGCCCAGCGATTTGACCAGTCGCAGCACTTCCAATGATCCCGGCCCGCGATTGACCAGGTCGCCGACCAGCCAGAGCCGGTCCGCTGCCGGATCGAATCCAATTCGGTCGAGCAGTTGCACCAGTTCTGCATGGCAACCCTGAACATCGCCCACCGCGTAAATCGCCATCGCGTCATCCCGCCGTGATTAACTGTAAAATAGCGTAACAGATTATTGTATTGAGTCGATGAATTCTATTAATTTCTTGAATGCTGCTATTTCACTGCATCACGCTGACAAGGCCCCGCCATGATTGACAGTAGCAAACAGGTTTGGCTGGTACTGTCCCACGGCTTTAACATGGACGGGCGCGCGGCCAGCCAGACCATCACGGACAAAATCCCGCACCTGCTCGATCAGGGCATAGAGCCAATTGTGATCAGCGCAATCACCGGAAAAAAGGATGAAGTGATAGAACATCATCAGGTCCTGCCGGCGGGGCCGGTGGCTTTGCGTTTCGATTTGCGCCATT
This sequence comes from Pseudomonadota bacterium, assembly GCA_021851345.1. Taxonomy (GTDB): domain Bacteria; phylum Pseudomonadota; class Gammaproteobacteria; order Burkholderiales; family Gallionellaceae; genus Gallionella. The sequence goes on along the minus strand of JAJZEQ010000132.1, from coordinate 6,179 downwards.
ACCTTAAGCAACGAATTTCATCGCGGTTCCGGTACCGTGCAGTGATGACAGTGATTTCATTGCTGCTGTTACCGTTCATGCTGATGGAGAAGCTTTTCATTCGAATTGAAACCCATTGGTCCTGGGCAATTACTGCCTATTTCACCGCTGCGCGCATCATCCGGAAACGCAAGCCCGCGCTTGTCTATTCGACAGGCGGAGCCTATACCGCCCATCTGGCGGGCTATTGGCTGAAGCGCAGGTTCGGCCTGCCCTGGATAGCGGAAATTCATGACCCGATGATCTTTTCCGGCCTGACCAAAAGCCGGATGCGCATACGCTTTTCCGGCTGGCTGGAAGGAAAGATCTGCAAGCATGCGGATGTGGTCTGGTGGTTTACCGAAGAGGCGCTGGCCCGCGCCAGGGCGCGGCATCCGGAACTCGGCGACCGCGGGCATTGCATTATCCCGGGCGCGAATGCGCCGAATTTCTTGCGCGCGCCTTATCGCCGCGGCAAGCATCTGGTCATAGCGCATTTCGGTTCATTGGCTGAAACCCGCAACCTGGAAATCTTTTTGCTGGGTTTGCGCAGCGTGCTGGAAAAGAATCCGCAGTGGGCGGAGCATATCCGTTTGCATCTTTACGGAGGCGGTATCGATTCCGTTTCCGCGCGCGCCCTGAGGGATTTCCCCCACCCGGGGATGATCGAACAGTTTGGCCGCCTTGAGACCGACCCGAAAACCGGCGAGAGCGGCAGGGATCAAGTCCTCAAGCGCATGAACGCCGCCGATTGCCTGTTGCTGCTGCACGGCACCGTGCCTTTCTGTGAAGAATACATCCCCTCGAAAATGTACGAGTATCTGTGGACGCAGCGCCCGATCCTGGCGCTGGTCTGGCGCAACCCGCAAATGGAACGCATGCTGCGCGAATTGGGGCACTGGGCGGTAAAGGCAGATGACCCGGATTTGATTGCTTCTGCGCTCGAACAATTGCATGCGCGCTGGATGCGCGATGATCTGCGCGACTCCGGAGCCCCTTCCGCCTATACTACCGAAGCCGCCACCCGCCGGATTATCGCTTTGGCGCATCAGTGCATCCAGCGCGGTTGATCGGGCACTTCTCCGATTGCGGTCATTCGGGTGGCGGTATTGAGCCGCCGAAACCTTGGCGGCGAGTTTGTCAATTTCACGAGGTACACGCGGCCATCTCGACGGCCTTGATATATCCACCGCGGCAGAAGGTGAGTTTTGCTGTCGGGATTTGGTTATGTATTTATAGTTCCCGCCCTGCTTGAACGGGGAGACTGCCGCACAGTTTTGCCCACTGGAAATATTCAAAATGACCGCCAAAAAAATATTATGCAATAATCCAATCAAATCCTTTTTGGAGACCCAATACAAAAATCTCGTCCTGAAGCCGGCCTTGAAATTGCTCAACAATAGAGGTGATTACCCGGCGTTCTGGACCATGCCCCATGACACCATTTGCCGGGAAATCCTGTTGAATGGCTACTATGAAAGGGAGTTGCTCATGGCCATGAGCAAACTGGTTGAGAACAAAGCAGGCACGGTATTGGATATCGGAGCCAATATAGGCAACCATACGATCTTTTTTTCAAGGGTATTTGAGAAGGTTATTTCTTTCGAACCGGTGCCAAGAAACTGCTGGGTATTAAAAGCCAACCTGCATCTGAACCAAATCAATAATGTTCATTTGGTTGAAAAAGGCCTGGGCAATGCCAACGAGAAATTGTTTTTCCGCAATGATCCTGAAAATACCAACGACAGGCTATCCAGAAGCAATCCATCAGAAACACCGGGTGAAAACCGGGTTGATGTCGTCATTGGGGATGATGAGCTTGGGAGATTAAGTTATCCCTCCCCGATATTGATGATAAAAATCGATGTCGAGGGCCTGGAACCGGAGGTGATCATGGGGTTGGAAAAAACCATAGCCTTGCATAAACCAATCGTCTATTGGGAAGCTTTTAATAAGGTTACGGTTGACCAATCCAGAGCCTTGCTGGAAAAACTTGGGTATGAAAACTTCTATCATCTCACTACAAACAGGTTTTCAAATAAATTTATGAACAAGCTAATGAACTCCCTTGGCAGAAATGCTTACCTGAAACCCCTTGATCAGTGCACAACTTTTGACGGCATGAATGTGGCTTCACCGAAAGAATTAATTTAGTTGACCGCGATATCAGCAAACAAGGCCAGGTTGCGGGATGTCCACAGGAATGAGCTTCTAAATGAAACTATCGGATTTAACTCCAGGCAGAGAAAATAATTTCAACCTCATTCGTATCACCGCCGCGCTCGCGGTATTGATAACCCATAGCTTTGCAGTAGCAATAGGAACAGGGGATGCCGAGCCAATACGTAAAAGCATAGGCATGAGCATGGGTTCAATCGCCGTTGATGTCTTCTTTATAACAAGCGGCTTTCTTGTCACCGCCAGTTTGTTAACCAGGCAAAGCACTATTGAATTTATTTGGGCCAGAGCCCTCCGGATATTTCCGGCTCTGCTGATGATGCTGCTACTGACAGTATTCGGAATGGGGGTTTTCTTTACGACATTGCCCCTGCAAACCTACCTCACCGACACCCGGACCTATATCTATTTAGTCAAATGCTCAACCCTGATCACTGGTGTAGCGGGTTACCTGCCGGGCGTTTTTAACGACAACCCATACAAGAGCTTAGTCAATGGTTCGCTTTGGACCCTGCCGATTGAAATAAAAATGTACGCCATCTTGACTATCGGCTGGGTTGCATTGCGGATAACAAAGAGGTTTGGATTTAGGGCGTTTGAAGTGTTTGTTGTCACGTGCGCCGTTGTATCGGGGGTTTTTGTTGTTGCTTATCATTTCCACCGTGCAACTGAAAATTCTTTTTCAACACTTTTTTTCATGTTCTTTTCGGGGGCGGCATTTTATGTTTTGAAAGATCATATAAGACTATCTCGGTGGTGTTTCTGGGCATTTGTGTTTGCCCTGATATTGTCGGCGACAGCCGTCCAGCACGAATTCTTCATTGTCTATGTGCTGACCATATCCTATGTTTTATTTTATATTGCATACATTCCTTCCGGCCTGGTCAGGAAATACAATCTCGCAGGGGATTACTCATACGGTGTTTACATATATGCCTTTCCTGTGCAGCAATCGGTTGCAGCCTTGATTCCGGGGGTTTCTGTCCTGTCCATGCTGCTAATCTCGGTTTCCGCAACCCTCGTTCTTGCTGCGCTTTCATGGCACCTGCTTGAACGACGCGCTCTCAGCCTGAAAGACATTTACGTCGGCCACACCAGGAGAATTCTCAAATACAGGCTTAAAGGTGCATCAACCCGCTCGCGTTAAGGCACGCCCGTTATGGAAACTGAAGAGTGTCTGCGAAAGCGGGTATAGTTCAAACCTTCCGGCCGGCTTGGCCCTCGCCTGATCTTGAGCAGTGATGAGATTGAATGTGCAAATAGCTTAAGCTACACTGAAAAAACGTGCGGAAGTTGAATTGATAATTGATGCAGATCAGTCATGAATTTCCTGCACACCGTAAATATATAATTCGCCGGGCACCGGATAATAGTTATCTCCAGCAGTTTATTCAGCAGCCGACCAAATAATAAAAGGTAATTGCGCATGTCCAGTCGTCCATCATTAGTACTTTATTGCTGCACATTCTCGAAAGACCTCAACAGGGTTAAAAAGCTACTCCGAAGTATTCTGCAACACAATAAGGAACAATTGAAGACCTACATATCAGCCCCGGCCAAAGACCTTGAGCTCTTCAAAAGTGAATTGTCGGCTTACGATTTCACCCTGATTAATGAAGAAGATATTATTCGCAAAAATCCACGCATTGATATGCGGCTGCTCTATCAAAAGCCGGGGGGGATTCAACAACAGATTATTAAATCAGAATTCTGGCGGCTGGATATTTCTGACAACTATCTGGTGCTGGACTCTGACTGTGTTTTTATCAAGGATTTCGGTCTGGCAGACTTTATAGCCACCGATAACGTTCCTTTTTCCGTTATTCACGAAGGCAAGGATATTCTTCAGGCCACCGAGCGTTTCGGGCCAAAGTATGCCCGCCATGGTTTCCTGGTAAATCGAACTCCCATTCGCGACATTATGGGTCGAAAAGGAGTGGTTTACGACTATGGATATGCCCCTTTTTTATGGAGCCGCAAAGTTTGGGAGGCCCTGGATATAAACTATCTTCAACCCAATCAAATGAGCTTTTTAGATGCCGTGCTCAAATGCGAATCCGAATTCACATGGTATGGTGAGTCATTGATGAAGTATCGACCCATTCCACTTTACCCGCGGGAGCAGCTCTTTAAGCATTACCATTATGAACACCAGTACTGGCAGGATAAAAAACTCGGTTACACCGAGGATATTCTGAAAAAAGATTATTTAGGCGTGGTGTATCAATCAAATTGGCAAACGTGGGAAGATTTTGGTCAACCGCGAAAAAAATTAATGTCCAAAATGCTGAGATCAATTAAACGCTGGCTTAAATTCATTCAGTTCAAAATTCGAGTTTTCTAAAGAACCGCTAATTATTGATGTTTTCATATTTGATGACAGTGACACATCTTTCTGAATGCGGTAAGGGGAAATTAAAAAACTGGCACGTCAATCCCGCGAATTCGGGGAATCCAAAGTGCCTCGTCATTGCAACAAGGCTTCAGCTGCGAGCGATGGCACAAACACCTGTCATTGCGAGAAGGCGTAGCCGACGTGGCAATCCAGATGGTTTAAAAAAATGTATCTTGGTCTTGCTGGATTGCTTCACTTCGTTCGCAATGACGGCAAGAGTGTCGTGAATTATGGAAGTATCAATAAGCGCTTCCTGCCGGAATTGACTGGTGTAAAAAACTGATCCGACTCCGGCGCGGGAACAAGCTCTGGCCATTTTGAATCCTGTGATCCTGGCATAGCCGGCCCTGAATTTTATTCTCGTTTTATCTCTCAAAATTTGCGGAAAACTGCCTTCCATAATTCTGCCTGCAACTGCACGTGTTGCGTCTGACCCATATCCAATTCGACGGCATCAACGTTTTTTTCTGCTAAAGTGCGCGCCATGACTATTTCCAGTACCAAGTTATATTTTCGTCTTCTCGGTTACGTCAAGCCTTATTGGCGCATCTTTGCAATATCCATTCTTGGCATGGCGGTTACTGCAGCAACCGAACCTTTGCTGCCGGCTTTGCTTAAGCCCATGCTGGACGGAACTTTCGTGCACAAGGATGACACCGTCATCAAACTTGCACCGCTGATTATTCTGGTGATTTTTTTCGTGCGCGGTGTCGCTTCTTTCGTCGGTACTTATGCTATCGGCTGGGTCGGCAACAAAGTTGTGATGGATTTGCGCGGGGAGATGTTCCACAAACTGCTGACGCTGCCCACGCGCTTTTATGACGACCACGCCACCGGCAATCTCATCTCCAAGCTGATTTTCGATGTGACGCAGGTGACTGCGGCAGCCACCAGCATTGTGACAGTTTCGGTTCGGGACTCGATTATCATCGTCGGGTTGCTCGGCTGGCTGTTCTACCTCAACTGGAAACTCACGCTGCTGAGTCTGGTGATGCTGCCCATCATTGCGTTCATTCTCAGAATCATCAACGCCCGCCTGCGCGATGCCAGCCGCAGCTCGCAGCGCTCTATGGGCGATATCACCCAGGTAATCGAGGAAAGCGTTGCCGCGCACAAAGTCGTCAAACTGTTTGGCGGACAGCAATACGAGAGCGATCGTTTCAGCGATAAAACCAACTGGGTGCGCCGCTACATCATGAAACAGGCGATGGCAGCCGCGGCCAATGTGCCCATCGTGCAGATGATCGCCGCCATGGCATTGGCCGTCATCGTCTATCTTGCCACGGTGGAATCACGCAGCGATGAAACCACCGTCGGCGGATTTCTTTCGTTTATCGCAGCCATGCTGATGCTGACCGCTCCGATCAAGCGCTTGACCGGAGTGAGCGAATTTTTGCAGCGCGGGCTAGCGGCGTCGGAGAGCATATTCGGATTGCTTGACACCCCCGGTGAAGTCGACACGGGCAAGGTATCCATAGGACGCGCCAAGGGAAGGATAGAATTCGAGCACGTGAGCCTGTCTTACCAGCAGGATGACAGATTGGCGCTGCGTGACGTCTGCCTGGATATTCCCGCGGGACAAGCCATC
>JAJZEQ010000170.1 GCA_021851345.1 Pseudomonadota bacterium | reverse complement strand
TGCCGCCCACCGCCAGCGTCAGCGCGGTCAGGATGCGGTCGAAGGTGGCCAGCACGGCATCCTGGGTGATCACGGTCACGTCGCGCTCGCCGTTGTGGCGGCGCAATAAAATCTGTTCGGCATCGCGCTGGGCTTGCGCAATGGCATCGCGGCTTTTGGCTTCCACCAGAATGCGAAACAGGCCGGAGGTATTGAACAGCAAGTGCGCCGAGGCGACCGGCACGATGACGATCTCGTCGGTGTTGAAGCCCATCGATTCACCCTGGCTCGCCAACACGCCAATCACGCGGAAACGACGATCTCCCAGACGCACCCAGGCGCCGATGGCCCGCTCCTGGCCGAACAATTCGCGCCTGATTTTTGCGCCCAACACACACACCGACTCGCTGGAATTCATGTCACCGGTCGGCAGGAATTGCCCCTGCCCCAGGCTCATGTGGCGCACTTCCAGCAAATCGCCGGTTGAACCGAGAATCACCACATCACGGTTGAGTGCGCCTCGGGAAATTTGCGACGAGCCGATAGTCAGCGGAGCAACGCGGCCGATGGCAGTGCTGCGCAACAGGGCTTGCGCATCGTCCAGCGTCAGCTCGCGCGGGATCTGACCGAGCAACATCCCCGGTCCTATGCCCGCGGTTTCGGTGCGTCCGGGCAGCACGATGACCAGATTGGTGCCCAGCGACGAAAATTGGTTGACAACATAACGGCGCGCGCCTTCGCCCAGTCCGGTCAGCACCACCACCGCCGCGACGCCAATGGACATCGCCAGTATCATCAACAAAGTGCGTGCACTGCTTCCGAGCAAACTGCCGGACGAAAACCGCATGACATCAATCAGCTTCATACCTTGAACACCCCAAAATCCACAGCACCGGACACACGGAACAGGCGAAACAAAACCGGAATGGAATCAACCCTTGTTATGCATTTGCGTCATCGTGTATCAGTGGTTGAATCTGATGCGCCCGCCGGGGACTTATTCTCGCTGATGATCCGGCCATCCACCATGTGTATCCGGCGCGACGCGCGGCTGCCGATCACCGGATCATGGGTGACGACGATAAGCGCAACGTGTTGCGCGACCAACTGCTCGAGCAGATTCATCACCTCTCTGCCGGTGGCCTGGTCGAGATTTCCGGTCGGCTCATCGGCAAGCAGCACGGCCGGGTGCATGCCGGTCGCCCGTGCGATTGCCACACGCTGCCGCTGTCCGCCGGAGAGCTGGTCGGGTTTGTGGCCGGCACGGTCCGTCAAACCATAATCTTCCAGCAACTGCTGCACGCGCGCATTGCGCCGGTCAGGAGTTATGCCGGCAAGAATCAGCGGCAATTCGATGTTCATCGCGGCAGTCAGGCGCGGCACCAGATGAAACGACTGGAACACGAAGCCGATCTTTTCGCTGCGCACCTTCGCCTGCTGCTCATCGTTCAAATCGGTGACGTTGCCGCCATCCAGCCTGTAAGTCCCGGAACTCGGGCGATCCAGCAGGCCGATCAGATTAAGCAGGGTGGATTTGCCGGAGCCGGACGGCCCCATGATGGAGACATAATCGCCCGCGGCGATGTCCAGGTCGATGTTGCGCAACGCGGCCACCTGCTGGTCGCCGACCGTGAAGCTGCGGCTGACTTTATCAAGCCGGATCATTTGGCCAGGATCATTTGGCGGATTGTGCTTGTTCCGGCCGCGCGCGCACCCCGGCCTTGATGCCGGCCTGATCGAGCGACATCACGATCCGGTCTCCCCGGTTCAGGCCGGAAATGATTTCGGTATAGTCCCAGTTTGCCAGGCCCGTGGCCACAGTGCGCTCTTCAAGCACGCCATCGGGCCGGTAAAGCAGCACATGCTTGCCTTCCAGCAATGCCTGGGTGGGAATGCGCAGCACATTCTGATGCACGGCATGGACGATCTCCACATCGGCGCTGTAACCCACCAGCAGGTTTTCATTCCTGGGCGGGTCGATGAACTCGACTTCCACTTCCACGGTGCGCGCCTGCTTCTCGAGTTCCAGCACATAGGGCGCGACGCGCTTGACTTTGCCTGCAAATGTCTTGCCCCTGATCGCATCCAGGGTGATGCGTGCCTCCTGCCCGGCCTTGATGTCAGCCGCGTCCACTTCATCGATGGGCGCGCTGACGAACATGCAGCTGTCGTCGATCAAATCGATAGCCGGCAGGGTTGGAATGCCGGGAGGCGAAGGCGTCGCGTATTCCCCCAGTTCACCGCTGATGTCGGCCACGACACCCGCAAACGGCGCGCGCAACACCATGCGCTGCAAACCGGCATTCGCCACCGCAATCCGGGAATAACTCTGGTCAATTTGACTGCGCGCGACTTCGCAACCGGCGCGGCTGACTTTGGCTGCCGAGACTTTCTGGTCCAGACCCTGGGCCGAGATGAAGCCCTTCTCCCTGAGCAGCTGCGCGCGCGCGGCTTCCTTTTCAGCCAGTTCGGCCTCCACACAGGCCTGGTGCGCCTGGGTCTGAGACGTGCCCAGCTGCTCCTGCGCCAGACGCCGTTGCGCTTCCAGGTCGTTGTTCCACAACTCCAGCAGTATCTGGTTGGCCTTTACACGCTGTCCCTTTTTTACCAGCAGATGCGCGATCTGGCCGCCCGCCGGAGGGGCCAGCTTGGCGCGGCGGCACGCCTTGATGGTTCCCGCGCGGGTGTTGCTCACTATCGCCTCCACCGTTCCGGGCTCAACCCTGTCCAGCCGAACGACCAGGGGTGCGGAGCGCGTGAAATACCAAACCGCAACCGCCAGCAATACCAACCCTGCCAGCCATGGCAGATAGCGCAAAGCAGCATTGTGTTTACCCCGCGATAATTCAGCCATGCGAATCCCTTGCTCGTTATCTTCAGCCGATCCGGTTGATCTCGACGCTGATATGCACCAGCTCTTCGTGGATGCTCAACTGCTGCTTGAAATATTCCGGCGACACCTCATTATCCGTCGCGAGACTCAGAATGCAAGCGTACTTTCCCTTGCCCACGCGCCAGACATGCAAGTCACTGAGCCTGGCCTTGATCGGCGATGCGGCAATGACCTCGCGAATTTCAGCCACTATCGGGGCGTTCATCTCGGCATCCAGCAACACGCGGCCGGTATCGCGCAGCAGGCTGTAGGCCCACACCGCAACCAGCACTGCGCCTGCCAGGCCCATCACCGGGTCCAGCCAGTTAGCACCCCACAGCTTGCCGCCAAACAATGCGATGATCGCCAGCACGGACGTCGCCGCATCGGCCAGCACATGCATGTAAGCCGAGCGCAGGTTCAAGTCATGGTGACCGTGATGGTCATGGGCGCCATGCGCGTGATCGTGATGGTGGTGATGCCCGCCATTGAGCATCCACGCAGAGGCAAGGTTGACCAGCAGGCCGACAATTGCGATTGCGATGGCCTGGTCGTAATGTATCTGGCTGGGTGCGATAAGTCTTTCGAGCGATTGATAGATCATCAAGCCGGCGACCATCACCAGAAAGATCGCGCTGGTATATCCGCCCAGCACCTCGATCTTCCAGGTGCCGAATGAAAAGCGCGGATCATGGGCGTATTTTCTGGCGAATACATAAGCCAGCAGGGAAAGTCCCAAGGCCACTGTATGCGAACTCATATGCCAGCCGTCGGCCAACAGGGCCATCGAGTTGTAATACCAGCCACCGGCAATCTCGACCAACATCATCAACGCGGTAAGGATAGCCACGCGCAGCGTGCTCTTTTCGGCGAGCGGGTTTCCTTCGTCGAATTTGTGTGTGTGTTCCAGGTGATTGGCGGCAGGGAGTGGTGGCATCAGAATAATTCCGGTAGTGTGTTAACGTGCCATAAATGAAATTTGGCTGTTTGTCGGTCTAACGTCAAGGCAACCGAATTCAAGCATTCTGTCATTGTAAATTAATCATTCGCCAGCCGCGCTGAATATAGCGCATAAATTTATGCGGCCCGCGCTGCTGCCGGGGGTTCGACCTTGATGACCGCATTAAACACGATCGCCGACAGGGTACCGGCACAGAACTTTCCGGCTGGCCGCTTTGATCAAATGTCCAGCTATTCCATTTACCCGCCCATATCAAACCTAAGGAATCAAAATGAATGTGAACAAAATGCATATCGCCAATCCCGGGGCCGATCTGATCGCCAGGGAAGAAGATGTAATCGATGAACTTTTGCAACTGGCAGGCGCCAGCGTGCTGGAACTCGGCTGCGGAAAAGCGGAAAAGACCCGCGTCATTGCCCAAAAGGCCGCCCGGGTTGTTGCGCTGGAAGTGGACGAAATCCAGCTCGCCAAAAACAGGCAAATCACGGAACTGCCAAACGTCAGCTTCAGCTATGGCGGCGCCGAAAAGATACCCGCAGCCGACGCGGACTTCGATATCGTTCTGATGTTCAAATCCCTGCACCATGTGCCGGTCGAACTGATGGACGAAGCGTTCGCTGAAATTCAGCGCGTATTGAAACCCGGAGGAATGGCTTATATTTCAGAACCGGTCTATGCGGGAGACTTCAACGAAATTCTCCGTCTGTTCCATGACGAAAAGGCGGTGAGAGAAGCCGCATTTGCGGCCGAAATGCGCGCGGTATCCCTGCACCGGCTGGCCCTGGTCACGCAGAAGTTTTTTCTTCCCCCCATGCATTTCGCCGACTTCAGGCAGTTCGACGAGCAGGTGCTCGGGGTGACTCATACCGAGCACAAGCTGTCGCCGGAGCTATACGAAGAAGTGCGCCTGAAATTTAACCGGCACATGACTCCCGGCGGGGCGGATTTTTTCATGCCGATCCGGGCCGATCTGTTCCGCAAGGAAATATCATGACACGGGAGCAGCCCGGCGTTTACCTGCACTCCCGGCAAACACAAGGCACGAATGCGTTACCGAAATTCTGCTTGCGGCAACAAATCCGTGCGGGTAAAGTGCGCACCTCTCATTTTCAGGAGTTGGCCATGGACACTTGCAGTCGATCAAAACCTGAATCGACGGGCACGTCCTGAGTTAACCTCTTGCCGCTACCTCGTTGATACAGGAACGAGGTAGCGCGTTTCATCCCCTTGCAACGCGCCGCCACCCTGGCGGCAAGCGTCTCCGATAACGACTGTTTCCGCCCCCAAGCTATAATTTCATAGCCCCGAGGAGTTGCACCATGCTGTCCATTCGCCGGATAAAAAACAAACAAGGCCGTCTTGCCTGCATCTGTGGCAAGGCAAGGAAAATCCTGACAGCTTTGCTGGCGGGTCTTTATTGCTGTTCTATCAATGTTGCGCAGGCACAGACTGCTGAGGTGCAAGGCACAAGCCCTGCGAACAACAATTACGCTGCAATCGCTGTCACACCAACCGCTGAAGTTGCAAGCATTGCTCCAGCCGCACAGGAACCCTGGAACGTGCTCGGTCAATTCACGAACGTCACCCAAATGAATCCTGCCTTCAGGTCACCCTACGCGGGCCAGAACAGTCTGAATCCCAATAGCCACAGCAGCGAAACGACCGACCTGACCCTGTTTGCCGGAGCGCGCGTCTCCAGTAATGCAGAACTCTGGATCAATCCGGAAATCGACCAGGGGTTTGGGCTGAACAATACCACCGGCGTGGCCGGCTTCCCCAGCGGTGAAGCCTACAAGGTGGGTGCAAATGCACCGTATCTCCGTCTGCCCCGGCTGTTTTACCGGAAAACCGTCAATTTGGGCGGTAGCGAGCAGATCATCAACCAGGCTGCCAACTACTTGGGAGGCGCCCAATCCAGCGACAACCTGATCCTGACGCTAGGCAAATTTTCCGTTGTCGATGTCTTTGATACCAACACTTACGCGCATGATCCCCGCTCCGACTTCCTGAACTGGTCGATTGTGGAATCGGGAGCATTCGACTATGCGGCTGATGCGTGGGGCTACACCGACGGTGCATCGCTTGAATGGACACAATCCCGGTGGACGCTGCGCAGCGGCTTCTTCGCTCTTTCCCAAATTCCAAACGGCACGACACTGGACACCTCATTCAGCCAGCACGAATGGGTGGCAGAACTCGAGGAAAGACACCAGTTGCAGGGACACCCGGGCAAGGTAAAACTGCTGGGTTATATCAACCAGGGCAGGATGGGAAGTTACACGAGCGCGGTGCAACTCGCGCAGCAAACCAGCAATACACCGGATACTGCTCTCGTCAGGCACGGCAGCTCCCAGTCGGGTTTCGCGGTAAACCTTGAGCAGGAGGTGACTTCCAACCTGGGTGTATTCAGCCGGGCCAGCATGAATCAGGGCAACAAAGAAACTTATGAATTCACCGATATCAATAAATCTGTATCCGCAGGCCTATCCCTGCGGGGCAGCCAATGGGGGCGCCAGGATGACACATTCGGCTTCGCCGCAGTCGCCAACGGCCTGTCCGGCGCTGCGCGCAACTATTTTGCAGCCGGGGGGCTGGGTGTATTGATAGGCGATGGACAGCTTCCGCATTACGGTTTGGAGAAGATCATGGAGAGCTATTATTCCTATTCCGTGCGTGCGATTGATCATCTGATGCTTACTGTGGATTACCAGTACATCGTCAATCCCGCTTATAACCAGGATCGGGGTCCGGTCTCTATTTTCGGGCTCCGTGTGCATAAGGAGTTTTAACTCCGCATAACAAGCCCCAGCCTGGATGTTCATCCCAGGATTATCCACAATGGCTAAAATATTTGCCGTATACCGTGGTAGACCAAAGCGCTTTTTGCATCGAAAAGTGATATGGCTTTTGATATCGGTCTCAACACTGCAGAAACTGTGGGTCTGCGGTCTAGCGTAAAAAGAAAAAGGGACTACACAGCGTGTAACCCCTTGACCACTGGTGCTGGAGAGAGGAATCGAACCTCCGACCTACGCGTTACGAGTGCGTTGCTCTACCAACTGAGCTACTCCAGCAATATTGCAGCGATTATAAATGACGCGCTGGGCTTGGCGCCACGATTTTGATTTTTTATGGAGTGCAGCCTGCGTGTGTTGTTGGGGCTTCAGCCCCTTACAACCACGGCGTACCCCTTGCGGGTGTACGCGTCGCTGCACTCCAAAGGCATTATTGCCAGCGGTATTCCTCCACCGGTAATTGCTGCGCTACGCCTTCAATCTCGTTAAGCAACAGCTCTGCACTGGCGAATGACATGGTCACGCCATATCTGAAATGCCCGCTGTTGGCGTAAAGGTTGGTCAGCTGCGGATGCCGGCCTATCGTGGGGATGTTGTCCGGCGAACCGGGGCGGAAGCCTGCCCAGTGCTGTATCGGGTCCGGCCAATCCGGGAATATCCCTCGCACCCGGCCAAGCAGTTCGGCTCTCGCCTCGGCAGTCGTGGACTTGTCAAAGCCAACGTCCTCCAGCGTGCTGCCAACCAGAACGTGGCCGTCGCGGCGGGGAATCAGATACAGATTCTGTTTGAGCAGTATTTGCCGGAACGGCGGCGTGTCGAACTTGAGCAACAGTATCTGCCCGCGTATAGGCCGGATATCCATGTTGAGGGCGTGTTCGCCCAGCAGGGCCCTGCTCCACGCGCCTGCCGCGACGATGTAGTGATCCGCGACCAGTCTGCCCCGCGTGGTCTGCAGCGCAAGCACACGGTCGCCCGAAATCTCGAATTGCTGCACCTCGTGTTGCTCCAGTATCACGCCGCCGAGCATTTCGACATGTTTGGCCAGCGCCTGCATCAGGCGCGGATTGCGCACCTGCGCGACTTCCGACAACAGCAGCCCGTCACCCGGTTGACCTGCGCCCTGCCGCACTTGCGGATTTCCGGGCAAATAATCGGCAAGGTTTACCTGCTGCAATGCAACCTGATGGCGGGCGCACCATTGCGTGGCCAATTCTGTTTGATACGGCGGCAGCAGCAACATGCCGCTGCGTTGATATTCTGGATCGATGCCGGTCGCGTCATGCAGCTTCGCGGCCGCCTCGCCGAACATGTCCATGCCGCGATGCGCGAGGCGCGTGACCGGCTCCTTGTAATCCCAGGAACACAGCGGCGAGAGGATGCCTCCGCCAGCCCAGGATGCCTCGCGTCCCACTGCGCCGCGCTCGACCAGTATCACGCTATAACCGGCCTGCAACAATGCTTGCGCGCTGGCCAGCCCGACCGCGCCGCCGCCCACAATCAGGAAATCCGTTTGCATTTGGCGGAGAAAATCCGGGCTTCCGGCTCGGGATCGCGGGATCAGGAACGGGCCACAATCGGAATCAGGGTCTTGGGCAACGGGAACACCACGTTCTCGACGATACCCTGCAACTCGATGACCCTGGCCCCGCCCATTTTCTCCAGGCGCGCGATCACGCCCTGCACCAGCACTTCGGGTGCGGATGCGCCTGCGCTGATGCCGACATGCGCTTTTCCGGCGAACCATTCGGGCTGCAATGCTTCGGCATCATTCACCAGATAGGCGGGGATTCCGATATTCGCCGCGACTTCGCGCAGGCGGTTGGAGTTCGAACTGTTCGGCGAGCCGACCACGACCACCACGTCGCATTGCTTGACCAGCGCCTTCACCGCATCCTGGCGATTTTGCGTGGCGTAGCAGATGTCGTCCTTTTTCGGGCCGGTGATGAACGGGAAGCGCGTCTTCAGCGCGGCGATGATCGTGCTGGCATCGTCCACGGACAGCGTGGTCTGCGTGACATAGGCCAGGTTCAGCTCGTCCTTCACGCTGAGCTGCGCGACCTGTTCCGGCGACTCCACCAGGTACATGCCGCCGTTGCCCCCGTCTTCACATTGGCCCATCGTGCCCTCCACTTCGGGATGGCCGGCGTGGCCTATCATCACGATCTCCTTGCCCTGCTCGCGCATCCGCGACACCTCGATATGCACCTTGGTCA
>JAJZEQ010000027.1 GCA_021851345.1 Pseudomonadota bacterium | reverse complement strand
ATAACTTTCTGATTGTGCCGGGCAGGTAATCCTGAATCTTTGGAGATTTTGGAGTGGAAGATGAGCCATCAGTGGATTTGCCGTGCAGCCGTTCGCATTCACCTGCAACTAAAGATACAAGGCGCCACTTGAAGATCGTCAGACCTGTTTGGCTAGCCGCCAATATCTCGCTTCCGCTGGTCAAACTTATCCTTCCCGATCTCGCCGCGTGAAGTGCTTTCCTTGGAGATGTCGAGGGAGGCTTTCTTGTTGGGGCCAAATCCAGGTCGCTTGGTCAAAAATGCAATGAGCGCAACGACCAACAAGATAGGAATCAGCCACATCAATATCATGACCAAGCCATCACCAAACATTCCTGAACCATTCATAGCCATTCCTTTATTGGTAAATACTACGGATCACCTGCTTCAGTTTTTCAATACCAAATCCAGGCCGTCGTAAACACTTTTAAACACTCACATATTCGACATGCTATTTGTTCAGCTCTTAAATAATTTGGAAGATATCTAACGAAAAAAGACAAGATATAGAACAATAATGAGCACTATAGTACCTAAACCGATATACATTTTTCACCTCCAACTCATAGCTAACCCTCTGGGAGGGTAATTAAGCACGAGTTCTTCAAATCATTAAAGCATTCGATCATGTTGATATCTGTGCGCCAGCACACGTAGTTAATATGTGGGACAAAAATAGTGTATGTAGTCGCTTGGCCCTGGATGAAAATCTTTGCATCAGGCTTCAGTGTTTTAGGTCGGGAAAAGCTTGGGCCTGATTTATTTAATTTGCCCGGCACTTAATATCAGAAATTACGTCCTCGCCTAATCGCATGTCCCCGCCATTATTCATCCACAAGTCACTTTTCGCGTTTGCGAGGCTGGGTGTTGCGGTTTGTCCGGCCTTTTTTAACGAGATCGCTACGGCCTGATTGACCGCTTTTTGTTTCGTCGCGAAATGACTGCTGCCTATCGATCCATCTTTTTCCCACTCATGCACCAGTGTCTTGACATTACTGCTGACGACAGTCTGGCTCGACCCGTTTTTGAGTGGCATGACATTTCTCCAATCCGTAGAATTACATTCAGAAAAGTTTGGTTGTCTGCGCAGACGTGTCCCGCGAATTGACGTGTCGAAAAAATGGTCGCGTTTGGCGGCCATTGTTGTTACGGGACTTCAAGGGCGCTTGTTTGAATCCTTGATGTTTTCTTTTGCATCGCCATAGTTTTCTCGGCTTTCCCGGAAATTTGTTTGCCGAGGCCCTTGACCTGCTGCTCTTTGCTGCCGACCACCTGTCCAGCTTTTTCCTGCACTTTACCAGCGACGTCTTTTAAAGCTCCTTTGACTTGACTCTTGTTCATGATCAGACTCCTTACATCAAAATTAACAGGCCTTCCCTGTAACACGTTCAGATTGAACTTAATGTCGCCGCGGTTCTGTGTGGTAACGCACCCTTAGCAATAATCAGTTCAATTTTGCCGACCTGTATGCCCGGCAGCACGGACTGCCCTCCGGCCATACCGACCTTCTTCAAACAAGCTTTCGTTGAATCTCCCACACCAATTTACTTATCTAACTATGTGTGCTGGCGAACAGTTTGATCACACTTAAGAGCTTACCTTGATGTGCCATGTCGCTTGATTAGTTTTGCCTCATGCAATGTGAATTTAAATTAATCTGCATTAATTAAAAAAGGAATGAACATCATGGTAAATAACAAAGAATGTAGCGGTCTCCATAAACAAGCTGCAAGCGAGCATGAGGAAGCTGCCAAACACCATCACAAAGCAGCGGAATGTCACGACCAGAGTAAGCTGAGTGATGCCAAGGTCAGTTCCAGGAGCGCAATGGATTCTTGCAACAAGGCACAAAAACATTCTGCAACTGCTTACGAAAATTCAGCCAAATAACTACTTGAGGATGGCCGCTAATCTGGGATGACTCAAACCTTGGTTGATCAATTTAAGAATTGATGTCAACTGGAACTGGCGGTTACAAAGAATAAGCAGCTTGTTGGTTACACTTGGAGTGATGTCTGTTTCGAAGCTGTTTCAGGGTCGTAAATAACCCACAGGGCGGCTCACCAGATTGTTGGGTAAGGAGCTTTTATATGCAAACAGGTATAGTCAAATGGTTCGATGATTCAACGAGTTTGGGGTATGTCACCCCAGATGATGGCAGCGACGATTTGTTAGCACACTTTTCCCCGGTCAATATGAACGGTTTCAAGTTCATCAAAAAGGGACTAAGGATCAGTTTTGAAGTAACACAAAGTCCCCAGGCAGGAAGGCAAGTATCGAACATCAATATCACAACCTCCCAGGCGGTTTTTGAAGATCCCATTCATCCGTAACTTCTGTTTTGCATAATAAATATTTTCATCAAGCCATTATTAAGGAGCAGGTAATGAACCCAGCCAGGGCAAGTAATGTCGCAAGCAATATTGATTCGCCTTTCCGTGTCGAATGGCAAGAGCCGCCGATGCTGACAGTGGACGAACATGGCATGATCTGCGATTGCAGCAAAGCTGGCGAAAAACTCTTTGGATATAGCCTAAGAGATCTGGTCTGGCAGCCTGTTTCCAAGCTGTTGCCGGAACTTTCGGGAATCCAGCTGGTAAACAATGGGCGATTCAATTCGCAACTTGGTTTCCTCAGCCGTTGCGGCCAGCCGTTCCTGGCAATAAACCGGCTAGGCAGCATCTTTCTGAATAATTTGCATTTCGTTCTGCTGAATTATTCAGGGGAATATGCCATCAGGGTGATAGTGCGACCCTGCTGAAAACGGAGTAGCTTAACGACTTTCTATTTGGTCATTTGTTTGTGGAATTTAACAGCAATACGGAAATATAGAAATGGAAGGGAGTGATCATGTTACGGACGTTTGCTCGACTTGCGCGGTTCGTGAGGGACTTTCATTATTACCGCAAGCAAGGTTTGAACTCCAAAACAGCCTGGAGTCTTGCCAGCATGACAATTCCATAAGTGGGGGGTAGAACAGCGAGTGTTTTTTGAGAAATATATCCATGGAAACGCCGAACAAGCACCTGCGTAGTGCAGGAATAGTGTTGACGAATCCGGGTTGTTGAACAGTTGGTGAAGTCTTTTGCTGTTGGCGCAAGCTGATTGAGTATTTCTTTCTGGTCAATGTAGGCGCTGTCACCATACAACCGAGTCTCGTTGCCATGTGGCATGGTTTGGCAGTTCCTGACTGTCGTGGGCATTGGCGGGCGTGACCATGGCGCTGTGAGCGAGTCCGGACTTGCTATCCACACCAATGTGTACCTTCATGCCGAAGTGCCACTGGTTAACTTCACCATCTGCAGACCGTAGAATATATCTCTTGAGGCAAATAAATCCACGGGATATAGAACCCAGCAGGGGCTTTAAAAGAGCGATATTTTTGATAACGCACGACATCGACCGCGGTAAACTCAACGCAGGTGATTGCCAAGGCAAACACCTTCCACGTTGCACCGCCGTCTCTGGCAGACCCTGGGGAAAAGGCTAGGTAACCGAAAAAGTCCCCCAGCGCCCGCCACGCCGAATCGTGGGCGAGGTTTGGGGATGTAAAAGGTGAGCATTGTTTAACGACTCATGCAGCATTACAATGAAAAAGTGGGGCGGTAGCTCATCTGGGAGAGCGCGTCGTTCGCAATGACGAGGTAGTGAGTTCGATCCTCATCCGCTCCACCACTAGTTGGTATCCAATCTGACGCGTGTTTGTTCATGTGTTGTAGTCATTGCATACCCTTATTTGTTGACAAAAAATACGGATAAAGCGGGAACAGTGATAAAACTGACTTCGCGGGATACCAAAAAATATAATCAAACCAGATGACTTGCCGTTTGGCGTGGGTTTGCTGTCATCCCTGTCTTCACGCTGCGAACCAGACGCTCTCCCAACTGAGCTACACCCCCACGGTCGGCAAGATGCTAAACAGAAACCTGCGGTTTTGAAAGGGGTAATCCGCTGCTTCGGTAAAAATCGCGCAGGTTGCTCAGGTCGTCAAACACGCTCGCCGCACCCGCAAAATTCTGGTTGCGCGTGTAATGGTTGATGGTCACAAAGGTTTTGATTCCCGCCGCGAGACTGGAGCGCAGGCCGTTCTCGGAATCTTCAACAGCGATGCATTCGGCGGCGGACAGGCCCAGTTTGTCCAGCACCCAGAAATAAATATCCGGCGCGGGCTTCTTGTGCGGCACGATGTCGCCGCAGCCATTGGCGGAAAAATAATCCGCCCAGTTCTTGCCCAGTCCCACTTCCAGCAGTGATGAGACATTTTCCGGCGTGGTGGTGGTTGCGATTGCGAGCGTGATGCCTGACGCGTGGGCATCGTGAATCAGTTGTTTGATGCCGGGACGCAGCGGGATGTGCCCCTCACCCAGCATGCCGGTGTAGTGCCTTGTTTTAATCGCATGCAGGTTCTTTACGAAACCCTCGTAGTCGGCGGGCTTGGAAAAGTCCGGTAAACAAGTTTCAACGAAGTGCTTGATGCGCTCCTTGCCACCGGTAACCTTAAGCAGTTTGTCGTACAGCGCGACATCCCAGTTCCAGTCCAGGCCATTTTCGGCGAAGGCCTTGTTGAACGATTTGCGGTGTCCGTCTTCGGTGTCGGCAAGTGTGCCGTCCACGTCAAAAATAATGGCTTTGATAGTCATTTGTAAATCCTTGGTTTGATTGAGTATGGTGGTGCCAGATCGAAACGAGTGAACATGCAATACAGCAGATCGGCCATGCAGCGGCCCCTAGCGCATGCCGGGCAGTTTTCCTGCCATCCCGCGCATCAGCTTGGCCATGCCGCCCTTGCTGAACATCTTCATCATCTTCTGCATCTGTTCGAACTGGTTGAGCAACTGGTTGACGTGCATCACCTGTACGCCTGCACCCATGGCGATGCGGCGTTTGCGCGAGGCCTTGATTAGTTCGGGCTTGCTGCGTTCAAGCGGGGTCATCGAGTTGATGATGCCCTCGGTGCGGGCGATCTGCCTGTCGTCTATCTTGCCCCCGGCGGCGGCTTGCGAGAGCTGCGCGGGCAGCTTGTCCATCATCGCAGACATGCCGCCCATCTTGCGCATCTGCACAATCTGTTGCTTGAAGTCGTTGAGGTCAAAACCTTTGCCGCTCTGCATTTTTTTCGCGAGTTTTTCGGCTGCGCCGTGGTCGACTTCGCGCTGCGCTTCTTCGATCAGCGACAGCACATCGCCCATGCCCAGCACGCGCGAGGCCATGCGTTCGGGGTGGAAGGGTTCGAGCCCATTGGGCTTCTCGCTGACGCCGACGAACTTGATCGGCTTGCCGGTGATCTGGCGCACCGACAGTGCTGCGCCGCCGCGCGCATCGCCGTCCAGCTTGGTGAGGATGATGCCGGTCAGCGGCAGCGCGTCGCCGAAGGCCTTGGCGGTGTTCACCGCATCCTGTCCGGTCATCGCATCCACGACGAACAGGGTCTCGATGGGCTTCAGTGCGGCGTGCAGTTGCTTGATCTCCGCCATCATTGCCTCGTCAATCGCGAGGCGACCGGCGGTATCGACGATCAGTACGTCGTGGTAATGCCTGCGCGCGAAGTCCAGCGCGGCCAGCGCGATGTCCTGCGGTTTCTGGTTGATCTCGGAAGAAAAGAAATCCACTTCCAATTGCCTCGCCAGCGCGCGCAGTTGCTCGATCGCTGCCGGGCGATACACGTCGCAGCTGACCAGCAGCACCTTTTTCTTTTGCTGGTCGCGCAGCAATTTGGCCAGCTTGCCGCTGGTGGTGGTCTTGCCCGCGCCCTGCAAACCGGCCATCAGGATTACGGCGGGCGGTGTGGCGGCGAGGTTGAGCGCATCGTTGTGCTCGCCCATCAGCCTGGTGAGTTCGCGGTGCACAACCCCGACAAGCGCCTGGCCAGGATTCAGGTTGGCTATGACTTCCTGGCCGAGCGCGGCCTGTTTGACCTGCGCGATGAATTCCTTGACTACAGGCAAGGCAACGTCGGCTTCAAGCAGGGCCATGCGCACTTCGCGCAAGGCATCCTGGATGTTGCTTTCGGTCAGTCGCGCCTGGCCGCGCAGGGTTTTGATAACGCCGGATAGGCGTTGCGTTAGGTTGTCCAGCATGGTTGATTTACAAGTTTAGTGTAGAATTCGAGAAGTCTAAAACATCCTGAAGAAAATGCACAGCCTTCTTATTCCCGCGCTCACCTTTGCCGCATATGGCCTGCTTGCCGGCTATTTCTGGCGTGCGCAAACGCGCGGCGAGGGGGATGTGATGAGCCACGACAGGGTCGGGCATCTGATTCTGATTCCGCTGGCTTTGCACGGTTATTTGCTCGGCCAGGGTATTTTTTCCGGGGGCTACTTTGACCTCGGCGTGCTGAACGCGCTGTCCCTGATTGTGTGGCTGACCCTGCTGGTGTACTGGGTGGCCCGCTTCTTTTACCCGATAGGCGGATTTCAGTCGCTGATATTGCCCCTGGCGGCCGTGACCATGCTGTTGCCGGAATTTTTTCCGTCCGAACATCCGCTGGCGAATACCAATTTGTTCATGTTCAAGGCGCATCTCATAGTTGCGATGCTGGCCTACAGCCTGTTCACCATCGCTGTGTTGCATGCGGTATTGATTTTCCACGTGGAGAAACGCCTGCATCATCCGACCTTGCCGCGCATACTGCGCAGCCTGCCGCCGCTGCTGACGATGGAAACCCTGTTGTTCCGCATGATAGCGATTGGTTTCGTGTTGCTGACGCTGACGCTGATATCAGGAGTGGTGTTCTCCGAGGAAATATTTGGCAAGCCCTGGCAGCTCAGCCACAAGATTCTGTTTGGCTTCATATCATGGGTGGTGTTCGCTGTATTGCTGTGGGGGCACCACTTTCACGGCTGGCGCGGGCGCGTCGCGGTGCACTGGACCACAAGCGGTTTCGCGTTTCTGCTGCTGGCTTACCTGGGCAGCAAGTTTGTGCTCGAGGTGCTGCTCCATCGGTAAAAACACGTAGCCTGACGGGTGCGAATTTTTGCTGGTTGCAGGAAGTACCCAAAATGTCGTAGAATCCGCGCCCTTTCGCTAGGCTAACTAACAACAGGTAGGTTCCATATGGTAATCATTCGTCTTTCCCGTGGCGGTTCGAAGAATCGTCCGTTTTTCAATGTGGTGGTGGCGGACTCGCGCAATCGCCGCGATGGCCGCTTCATCGAACGCGTCGGCTTCTACAATCCGCTGGTAGCGGAAGGTCATGAAGCGCTGCGTCTGCAACTGGAACGTGTAAGTCACTGGCAAAGCAAGGGCGCGCAATTGAGCGACACCGTTGCCAAGCTGGTCAAGCGCGCCGGTGCCACAACTACCGCCTGACGACGCTGGCCCCATGGTAATAATGGGGCGTATTGCGGCGGCACAAGGTATACGCGGTTGGGTCAAGATCCAGCCGTATACCGAGTACCTCGATAGTCTTCTGGATTATCGGACCTGGTGGATAGGCCGTGAGCACGGCCCGTGGCGCGAGGTGGAAGTTCAGCAGTGTGAGACCCATAACAAGACACTGGCCGCACAATTGCCGGACTGTCCGGATCGCACCGCTGCCGAAAAGCTGAAGGGTTTGTTGATCGCCGTGCCGCGCAGCAGTTTGCCGCAGCACACGGGCGATGAATACTACTGGTCTGATTTGATCGGTCTCGCGGTGGTGAATGAAGCGGGGGTGCAACTGGGAACGGTGGTCAACCTGCTGGAAACCGGCGCGAACCAGGTGTTGAGCGTGACGGGCGACAGTGGAGAAATTTTGATACCGTTCGTGGCTTCCGCGATCAAGCAGGTGGATGTGAAGAACAGGGTCATCTGGGTGGACTGGTCGGCGGACTACTGAAATGGTTTTCGACGTCATCACCCTGTTTCCGCAAATGTTCGATGCGCTGACGCAATACGGCATCACGCGGCGCGCTGAAGAACAGGGCAGTTATGTTTTAAAGACGTGGCATCCCAGGGATTTCACAACGGACAATTACCGCACCATAGACGACCGTCCCTACGGGGGCGGTCCAGGTATGGTGATGCTGGCGGAGCCGCTGGCCGCTGCGATCAACGCAGCCAGGCAACGGCAGGCGGCCGCCGGCGTGAAAACAAGCCGGGTGGTGTATTTGTCGCCACAGGGCAGGTTGTTGACCCACGCGGTGGTCAAGGAATTGGTGGCGCAAGCGGATGAGGGTTTGATCCTGCTGGCGGGGCGTTACGAAGGCATAGATGAGCGCCTGATCCGCCAGTATGTGGATGAAGAGATTTCCATCGGCGACTATGTGTTGTCCGGCGGCGAGCTGGCGGCAATGGTGTTGATAGACAGTCTGGTTCGGCAACTGCCCGGTGTGCTGGGTGACGCCGAATCGGCCGAGCAGGATTCATTCGTGCAGGGTTTGCTGGATTGCCCGCACTATACCCGCCCGGAGCAGTTTACCGGTTCGAAACTTTTTAATGCGGAAGCCGTGCCCCCGGTGTTGTTGTCCGGCAATCATGCGGATATACAGCGCTGGCGGCTTCAGCAGTCGTTGGGCAGGACGTGGTTGCGCAGACCGGAATTATTGGCCAGGCGCGATTTGACAAAAGAGGAGTCTGGGCTTCTGAAAGAATTTCAGGATGCGTATCAGAAGGAACAAGACCCGATAAATAAAGGAGCAGTAAAGTGAATTTGATCGAACAATTGGAACAGGAAGAAATCGCCCGTCTGGGCAAGCAGATTCCGGATTTCGCGCCCGGCGACACTGTCGTGGTCAACGTGAATGTGGTTGAAGGCGAGCGCAAGCGCGTTCAGGCTTTCGAGGGAGTTGTGATCGCCAAGCGCAACCGCGGCCTGAATTCCGGCTTCATCGTGCGCAAGATCTCGGCAGGTGAAGGCGTTGAACGCACCTTTCAGACTTACTCGCCCATCATCGCCAGTATCGAAGTGAAGCGTCGCGGCTCAGTGCGTCGCGCCAAGCTTTACTATCTGCGCGAGCGT
>JAJZEQ010000094.1 GCA_021851345.1 Pseudomonadota bacterium | reverse complement strand
AATGAGCAAATCCAGTCCAGACAATCGTCAGAGCAGTTTCTCGCAAGCCGAATATGCAGGCAACATCATCACGGACACCCTGAAGAAGGGTGATAACGTTGCGTTAGTGGGCTTTGATACGTTTGAAGTCAGGAAACGTGCAGCTCGCGCTGGCCACAATCCAAGTACATGGGAGGCGATCAAGATCAAGGCATTCAAGACGCCTGCATTCAAGGCGGGGGCTGCTCTTAGGCGAAATGACTAAGTTTAAGTATTACCCTAAGACCCGGCAATATTCTTTACGTCAGGCGTTGCAATTCAAATTTGAACTCACGGTAACATAATGCAATGAAAGAGTTGATAATCGGCGGAACCCGCTCCGGCAAAAGCAGGCTGGCTGAGCAGCATGCATTGAACTGTGGGCTTCATGTGACCTACATTGCCACGGCAACCGCCGGAGACAAAGAAATGGCGACGCGAATTGCTCAACATCAATCCCGCAGGCCGGCAGAATGGGCTTTGGTGGAAGAGCCTGTGCGGCTTGCTGATGCACTTCAAAGTCATGCCGCACAAGAATGCTGCCTGCTGGTGGACTGTCTCACCTTGTGGCTGTCCAACTTGGTGAGCGGGGACGAAGTTGCGCAACTTGAAGAAGAACGGGATCGCCTTCTCAGGATACTGCCGGATTTACCCGGGCATATCATTCTAGTCACGAGCGAGGTCGGCATGGGCATCGTGCCCATGGGCGAATTAAGCCGCCGTTTTAGCGACGAGGCTGGCTGGCTCAATCAATCGGTTGCGGCCATTTGCGATCAAGTTACGCTGACCGTGGCCGGGCTTGCTTATCCGCTGAAACGTTAAAAAACTTTTGAATTAAACCGGAAGCCATTGCGCCAGACGGTCCATGTCCAGGTGTTGTTCAATGGCATCAGACAAACGGCCAATATGGGTTTCGCGCAGCATGCGGTAATCCTGAAAAACCGGGGATGCCAATCCTGCCCATGCAAGTAAAGCGCTGCACGCTTCCGGATGATCGAATAAGCCATGCAGATAAGTGCCCATTACTTGCCCATCAATAGAAATGGCGCCGTCCGTTCTGCCCTCGAGCGACACACTATGGCGGGATAGTGCCGGTCCCGATGAGATACCCATATGAATTTCGTAGCCACAAACTGCAGCACCATTCAGCGCCAGGGATCCTTCGACGCGCACTAATTGCTTTTCCCTGTGCAAGGTTGTTTCCATGTCGAGCAATGCTAATCCATTCATGCTGCCGGCATCCCCTTCCAATCCCAGTGGGTCGTGCAGTGCTGCGCCGAGCATCTGAAACCCGCCGCAAATGCCAATGATCTTTCCGCCATAGCGCAGATGTTTCAACAGGGCATTGTCCCAGCCTTGCTTGCGCAACCAGGCCAAATCCGCCTGCACGTTCTTGCTGCCGGGCAGGATAACCAGATCCGCAGCAGATAAAACTTGTCCGGGGCCAATGATGCTGAATTCCACTTGCGGGTGCAGGCGCAAGGGGTCAAAGTCGGTATGGTTGCTGATGTGAGGCAGCTGTGGTACCACCACATGCAGGCACTCGGATATCGATGCTTTGGCCGGCGTCCCGGAAAGTGCACCGTCTTCTGCTTCCAGGTGCAGGCCGTGCAAATAAGGCAGCACGCCGATCACTGGTTTGCCTGTATAACGTTCAAGCCAATCCAGTCCCGGCTGCAAAAGGCTGATATCGCCACGAAAGCGGTTGATCACGAACCCTTTTACCCTGGATTGCTCTGATTCACTCAAGAGAGCGAGCGTTCCGACCAGGTGCGCGAAAACGCCGCCCCGGTCGATGTCGGCCACCAGGATTACCGGACAGTCCACAGCCTCGGCAAAACCCATGTTGGCGATATCCTTGTCGCGCAAATTGATTTCTGCTGGGCTGCCCGCGCCTTCCACCACGATGCATTCAAATTTTCCCGAAAGTCGCCGGTAGGAATCCAGCACTGCATCCATGGCGTACAGTTTATAATCATGATAGGAAGCGGCATTCATGTTGCGCAGCACTTTGCCATGAATGATGACTTGTGCGCCGGTATCGCTGTTGGGTTTCAACAATACGGGATTCATGTCGGTATGGGGAAGCAGACCGCAAGCCTGAGCCTGCACCGCCTGAGCACGGCCGATTTCTCCGCCGTCTTCGGTTACGGCACTGTTAAGCGCCATATTTTGTGGCTTGAAAGGCGCAACGCGCACTCCGCGACGTTTGAGCAATCGACACAAGCCTGCGACCAGAGTACTTTTCCCCGCATCCGAGGTGGTACCTTGTACCATGAGCGTTTTACATGACATATAACAATTATCTCACAGTACCAATCATTCTCCTTTTTGCGGTGCTTTTGGACCGATGGCTTGGGGAACCTGCAAAATGGCATCCTCTGGCGGGTTTCGGACGGCTTGCTGCTTGGTGCGAAAGGCTGGTCAGAAAATCCGATTCCAGTTGCGATTCTGACAAGATAATGCGTGCCAAAGGCGCGCTATCGGTATTGCTCCTTCTGCTACCTTTCGTGTTGCTTAGCGCAGCTTTGGCTGCCATTCCCCGGTGGGGCCTCCTGTTCCAGGCGATACTGCTCTATTTCGCAATCGGCGCAACCAGTCTTGCCCAGCACGCCCGTGCCGTGGGGAATGCACTGAAAAACAATGATCTTGATCTGGCACGATCAAGCGTGGCAATGATAGTCAGTCGCGATACCAGCGCTATGCAGGAGACCGACATCGCCAAGGCCACGGTGGAATCCGTGCTGGAAAATGGCAGTGATGCCGTATTTGCCGCGATTTTCTGGTTTCTGCTTCTGGGAGCGCCCGGTGCCATCATGTATCGCCTGGCCAATACGCTGGATGCCATGTGGGGCTACCGTACTGCCCGT
Organism: Pseudomonadota bacterium; assembly: GCA_021851345.1. GTDB lineage: Bacteria > Pseudomonadota > Gammaproteobacteria > Burkholderiales > Gallionellaceae > Gallionella. The sequence continues at coordinate 6,110 of JAJZEQ010000094.1, read as the reverse complement.
TATCTGCATTTTGGCTGGGCAGCAGCCCGTTTGGACGATGTTCTGAACTGGGTGCCGGCGCGCCTGACCGCGTTGACTTACACGCTGTTGGGCAATCGTTTTGTGGCATGGCGCTGCTGGCGCAGCCAGGGCAGCCGTTGGTACAGCCCCAATGCAGGCCCCGTTATGGCGGCGGGAGCCGGAGCGCTAACTATCGAGCTTGGCGGTCCGGCCACCTATCACGGTGAACTAAAATATCGACCAACTCTGGGAGAAGGGTGCGAACCCTGTGGATCTGTTCCGATCTGCGCCATTTCACTTGTAAAACGCGGGCTATGGTTATGGGTTGCAATGGCCGTTGTAGGAGGGATGATCCTTGCTTGAACATGGCGGCAAGCTGCGCGCTGCCGCAATGCGCTATAGCATCGCGCACGAGGAATGGGTGGATCTCTCCACCGGTATCAATCCTCGGGGCTGGCCGGTACCCGCTGTGCCGCCGGAAGTATGGCGACGTTTGCCGGAAGCAGAAGACGGTCTGACAGATGCGGCTATAAACTATTATGGCAGCCCCATGATTTTGCCCACCGCAGGCTCCCAACCTGTCATTCAGCTATTGCCTCACTTGCGTCCAGCCTGTCGTGTCGGCCTGTTGTCCCCAAGTTATGCAGAGCATTCTTACGCCTGGCGGGGGCATCAGCTTGTTGATCTGGAATTCGATACTATCGATATGCAACTGGATGATCTGGATGTGTTGGTACTATGCAATCCCAATAATCCGACAGGACATAGATTCGCCCCTTCAACCTTGCTCGGTTGGCGGGAAAGACTGTCTCGGCGTGGTGGTTGGCTGGTTGTGGACGAAGCTTTCATTGATTCTTCGCCAGAGATCAGTATTGCCTCCCATGCCGGATTGCCTGGCCTGGTGGTGCTGCGCTCGATGGGAAAGTTTTTTGGAATCGCCGGTGCAAGGGTGGGTTTCGTGCTGGCCTGGCAGGCATTGCTCTCCCGGATAGCCGAGGAATTAGGGCCATGGTCAGTTAGTGGCCTGGCACGATGGGTTGCCACACGTGCTTTGCAGGACACCTCCTGGCAGCAGGCGACAAGGCAGAATCTCGTTATCGATTCAACCAGGCTTGCCGATATGCTGAAAAAATACAAACTGGCCCCGTCAGGGGCGACCGCCTTGTTTCAATGGGTCATCAGCCCGCATGCACAACAACTGCATGAGTCACTGGCTAAGCAGGGTATTTTGACGCGCTATTTCGATTCGCCCAAGAGTGTCCGGTTTGGAATGCCTTGCCCTGAGAAAGAATGGCTGCGTCTGGAAACAGCGCTGCAAAAATTTCGGGACATCGCCTGAGACGCTATCCATAAAACTTGTGGAATACAATCATGGCTGCAAGCAGCATGGTTTCGATGATCTCTATGCCCGCACCCAAACAGTCGCCATTCATTCCGCGCAAGCGATTTTTGAGGAATAGCCACCAGATAAACAAGGTTGCAGGCGCGAACAAGAGTGCAGGCGCGAGCAGCCATGACACGCAAAGTAGCCCGAGTCCCCATAGCGGCAACCCAGAAGATTCTTGCGAAAATTGCTCGCCTAAACCGGGCCCCAGCGGAGGCAGGGTTTGAGACCATACCATAGCGCCATAACGCGCCCATGCAGGGATCAACGCGATCATCCAGAGCGAGGGAATTTCGCGCACAAGCAACATGAGCAATATCAGTTTGCTGATGAGCAGGAGACCGGTCGCTAGTACTCCGAAGCTGCCGACATGGGGGTCGCGCATGATTGCGAGCAGCCGCACGGGATCTCGATGGGCTGCGCCCAATGCGTCTGCCAGATCCGCCAACCCGTCTATATGTATGCCGCCCGTGATCCAGACCCAGCAAAGCAGCGTCAGCAGTGCGCCAAACCATGGGTCAATTTTCGCACCAAGGCTAAGCGTCAAGATAAGCGAGCAGCCGATTATGAAACCGACGAAGGGAAACCATATCTTTGACTTCGACAGCATGTCCGGTGCAGTGTTTTTCAGTGCCGGAGTGGGCAGGCGGGTGAGGAATTGCAATGCAAAAATCAGATGTCGCATTACATGCCGTTATTCAGGTTGAGGAGACACGGGGGGTGGTCAGCCAGCATGGATAATTGGAATGATGCCGCATGCGGCAGCGCTATGCGGTAAAGATTGCAGACTGGAAGACCGAGGTGATCAACGAGCAGTATGCGCATGACGCCGGCGTGGGTGATCAGGAGGCGATGCCCGCCATCCGCTTTATCCAGCCATTTCTTGAACGTGGTGCTTACCCTGTTGCGAAAAGCATCAAACGGTTCCCCGTTCGGGGGTGAAAGTCCTTCAGGATTGCTCTGAAAGCGTTCGAACAGATCGGGGGATAGTGCTCGAGCGGCTTGCGGCGTCTGCTCTTCCCAATCTCCGAAATCCATTTCCCGAAAATCATCCAGAATGACAGAACCTGATTTCGGAGTGAGGCTCTCTGCGAATGCCCGACAACGGGCAAGCGGTGATGTGGCGACAGCATCGAATTCCGGGAATGTACGCAGTGCCTGCTGCATTTGTTGCCAGCCATTAGTTGATAGCACGGGGTCGCTTTTCCCTCGGAAAACATGGGGAACACCTTCTACTTCGCCATGCCTTAACACGGTAATCAAGGTGGGCTTAGTCATTCACCCAATTCCCCCAAAAGCAGGCATGCACAGTGCAAATTGCGCGCATTTCAGTTGTCGCGTCAGCAGGGCAGCACATAGGGATATTTCTGGAAAAATGGCACATTACTTCGGGGCCAGGATGAATGCAAGATGAATGTTGGCAACGCCTTGCTTTATGCTTGCATGTTTTCTCATCGGTGCATATACTCATACGATGATATCGCTTGAGGTTTTCACTGACAGTCCGTCCGTGAAATGAAACAGGAAGTCGGTGAGTTCGCTCCACAGCAGGCAAATCCGACGCTGCCCCCGCAACGGTAAACGAGTAAAAGGTTTGCAGTATGCCACTGTGCAATGCATGGGAAGGCGCCAACCTTGGAAAACCCGGCGTTTGGGTTTTTGCTCGTGAGCCCGGAGACCGGCCTGAAGCCATCGAATAATTTGTGCGCGGAGGGCGTGCAGATGGATTGCGCAGCCGTGCGCCCATTGTTGTATTCCCTGCTCTCCAGATAATTTTCACGCGTGTGCACCGGACATTTTTAAGCGGTCAGCCGTAGCCTATGCTTCGCCAAAAACATAGGCTACATCTTAAAAATAGACAGTTGATCGTACACTCAGTGAGTAAACACCATGGCTAAAAAAATATTTTAATGACTCATGTCGTCCAACTGCCGGTTTCAGAATTATGAAAGCCCACACCAGGCGCGTGTTGATGCGCACAGGGCCACGTTGCACTATTGTATACAGACATGAGCCAATTCTTGTCGTCTACCCCGAAGGCGCATGGCATCGCTGTGTAGACGATACAGAGCTGGGGCGTATGATTGCCGAACATCCGGAGGAGGGGAATGAAGTAGGCGAACATGTGTTCCATCGCCTGGGCGAAGGCTATGTCTGCGCGCCGGGGAGCGCGAATGTCTGACGGTGCGCCAATTGCATTCTTGACGCACGCACCCAGTGACCTGATGGTATTACACAGTGCGCAACTGCATATGCCCGAAGGTTTCCCGCCGGTCACCGGCATCAACTTGCAGTCCCTGGAAAGTGATGCACAAATGCTGGATCTGATTGCGCATCAGATATCAAGCGCGTGCATCATCGTGCTGCGGGTGCTGGGACACTTAGGCAGCGTGCCGGGATTTGCCGCGCTGGTGCGACATTGTCAGGGCCGGCACTTGATCGTGATCAGCGGCACCGGCGAACCCGATCCGGAACTGGCGGCTGCATCCACGGTATCACTCGATGTACTGCACCAGTCTCAGTCCTACTTTCAGGCGGGAGGCAGCGTAAATCTGGCGCAACTACTGCGTTATCTTTCAGATCATTTCCTGCTCACCGGTTTTGGATTCGAGTCGCCAGTGGCGCTGCCCGAGCATGGTATCTATCACCCTGACCTTGCCCAGGGTGCAAAAATCGACGCGTGGCTCGCGCTGCACGAACCCGAGCGCCCCAGTGTTGGCATCGTGTTTTACCGCGCCCACTGGATGAGCGGCAACACGCGTTTTGTCGATGCCCTGATCGATGCGCTGGAAAAACGCGGCATGAACGTGCTGCCGGTATTCACTGCTTCGTTGCGTTCTGGCAGCAAGGATCGCAACTCACTGCCTACGGCACTACGTTATTTCGGCGATGCGCATATCGACGTGCTGATCAACACCACCTCGTTTGCCATGGGTGAAATTACGCAAGGCGGGTCTACGCTGGCAGGCTGGTCGGTTGCCGTGCTGGAAAAGCTCAATGTCCCTGTGCTGCAAGCCATGACCAGCGGCATGCTGCAACAGCAATGGGAACAATCAGCGCGCGGTTTGAGTCCACTTGATGCGGCAATGAACGTGGTATTGCCCGAGTTTGACGGGCGCATTATCACCGTGCCAGTGTCATTCAAGGCTAGAGCGAAATTCAGCACGGGCGGCATGCTCAATGAATTGATCGAATACGAACCGCTGCCGGATCGCGTGTCACGTATTGTCGGTATCGCGGCGCGTTTTGCGAAGCTCAAACGTATGCACAATGCGGACAAGCGCATAGCCTTCATATTCACCAATTCCAACAGCAAGGCATCACAGATCGGCAATGCCGTCGGCCTGGATGCGCCGGAATCCCTGATGCGGATTTTGCGTGCAATGCACAGAGCAGGTTATTCCGTCAGCAACCTGCCTGAAAACGGTACTGCACTGATTCATAAACTTATCGACCGCTGTGCTTACGACAATGTCTATCTCACCGCTCATCAGTTGACCGAAGCGGTCGGTCGCGTGCCGGCTGCGCAATATGCGACATGGTTTGACGATATACCACAGCAGATGCAGGAAAAAATGATTGCACAATGGGGCGAACCGCCAGGAAAAGCCTATGTGCATGAAGGCCAGCTTGCCCTGGCCGGTCTTGAGATGGGCAATACCTTCGCGGCATTGCAACCACCGCGCGGTTACGGCATGGATCCGGATGCGATCTACCATCAACCTGACCTGCCGCCGACCCATCATTACTATGCGCTCTACCGCTGGCTGTGCGACGAATGGCGGGCGGACGCCATCGTGCATGTCGGCAAACACGGCACGCTCGAATGGTTGCCAGGCAAAGGCGTGGGTTTGTCGGAAAACTGTTTTCCAGATGCGCTCCTGGCCGATATGCCGCTGTTTTATCCCTTCATAATCAATGATCCTGGCGAGGGCGCGCAGGCCAAGCGGCGCGCCCATGCCGTCGTCGTCGATCACCTGACGCCGCCGATGACTACCGCTGACACCTATGGCGCACTAGCGCAATTGACTCAACTGGTGGATGAATATTATCAGGTTGAAGTGCTCGATCCGGCCAAATTGCCGCTGTTGCAGCAGCAAATTTGGGCGCTGGTGAAAGAAACTAATCTCGATGCCGATCTTAGAGCCATGCTGTTGCACCACGACCACGACCACGACCACGACCACGACCATGACCATGACCATGACCATGACCATGACCATGATGAAGCGCTTCCGGACGCGTTCTCAGACATGGGTGGGGCAGATGTCGCCCATTTGATTGAAGATCTGGACGGCTATCTGTGCGAGCTGGGTGCAGCTCAGATACGTGACGGCTTGCACATTCTCGGCCAGTCACCGGAGAACGAGCAGCTGGTGGATATGCTGGTGTCACTCACACGCCTTCCGAATCAGAATGTTCCTGGCCTGCAGGCGGAAGTGGCACGGCTGTTTGGTTTGAAAATTGAGATGCTGTTGGACAACAAGGGGCGCCGTTTAAATGTGGTTGCGGATCTGGCGCGCCTGGCTGAACGGCCTGTCGTCACGCGTGCCGATGCACTTGAGGCAATTGATGCGCTGTGTCGCAAGCTGTTCGTGGAGTTGCATGTGCGGGGCTACCATATATCGGATATAGATGACGTATTGGCGCTTGTTTTCAACGGACTTGGCGTTGCCAACAGGGCGCTTTTGCAACCCGTAACTGCCTCGCGCAGCAGTGTCCTGTC
>JAJZEQ010000196.1 GCA_021851345.1 Pseudomonadota bacterium | reverse complement strand
CTTGTGTACGAGCGTGATTTGGCACATCGAAGCGGTTTAAGCGGGGGGCTGACCTGTCCATTGGTGTTCCTCCGTTGAAACATCATGTCCCTGGTTGGGTAGAATATTCCACGCGGCCCGGTTTCAGGCCGCAGCGTTTATCAGTTTATTAAATGACGTGAGCGTATCCAGCGTCATCAATGCCATATGACATTCGGCATTTATTTCAATTGTGGTTTGGGGATGAACAGATGAACATGTTTCCCCGATACTCATGCGGCGCTGATATGTTTTTAAAAAGGAAGCAAGAAATGACATGCGGATTTAAATTTGCGAGATATGCGGGCATGCTGCTGTCGGCCCTGTTGATGAACCCGGCATTTTCCGAGACGCCGAGTGCTCAAGCGGATGCCCAGGTCAGAAGCGGGGAATACCTCGCTCATCTGGGCGATTGCATCGCCTGCCATACAGCCAAGGACGGCAAGCCCATGGCGGGGGGCGTGGAATTCAAAACGCCTTTCGGCATCGTGCATTCCACCAATATCACGCCCGATGTCAAAACCGGAATCGGCAGTTATACCTTTGAGCAATTCGATCGCGCCATGCGCAAAGGCATTGCCGATGACGGCCATAATCTTTACCCGGCGATGCCTTATCCATCGTTCGCCAAGATCAGCGCAAGCGATATGCAGGCGCTGTATGCTTATGTGATGCACGGGGTCGAGCCAGTCAGCCAGCCCAACAAACAAAACCGCATGCAGTGGCCTTTCAGCATGCGCTTCGGGTTGAAGTTCTGGAACGCGGCCTTCCTCGACAGCACGCCTTTCAACCCGGATACCGCCAAATCGGAACAATGGAATCGCGGCGCCTATATCGTCCAGGGGTTGGGCCATTGCGGTTCCTGCCACACGCCGCGCGGGATCGGAATGCATGAAAAGGCCTTGAGTCAGGATGGCGATGCCGGAAAATATTTCCTCACCGGATCGACTGTTGAAGCCTGGCATGCGGTCAGTCTGCGCAACCAGTGGACGGAACCCGAGATCGCAAAATTCCTCAAGGTTGGCCATAACAGCCATGCCACCGCCTATGGCACGATGACAGAAGTGGTGCATTTCAGCACCCAGCATTTCAGCGACAGCGACCTCTCTGCGATCGGCGTGTATCTGAGCACCTTGCCAGCCAACGCGGAAACCGGGGTAATCAAGCCAAAACCGGTGACGATGGCCAAGGACAGCGATCTTTACAAGACTCGCGGCGGCCTGGGTTATGTGCAGTTCTGCTCCACCTGCCATCAGGTTGATGGCCGCGGACTGGATAAACTTTTCCCTCCGCTGGCAAACAATTCATCGGTGCAGTCCACGGACCCGACATCGGTGATCCATGTGGTTTTGAGCGGCTGGAAGTCGGCTGAAACCCAGCAGGCGAAGCGCGCGTTCTTCATGCCGAATTACAGCAGCCTGTCCGACCAGGAACTTGCCGAGATCGTCAGCTTCGTGCGCACCCAATGGGGCAATCAGGGCGATCCGGTGAGCGCCGAAGAAATAAGAAAGGTACGCGATGAAATCGCGCTGAAACCGGCCGAACCTTCCAAGTTTGTGGTGCCGCGTTATGCGGATATGCTTGCCAGTCCCAATGCCGACCAATTGATTTACGGCATGCGGCTGATGGCCGAAACAAAAGCCCTGCTGCCAAATAATGTCGGCGATGTATTGACCTGCAATAGTTGCCACCTGAACGGCGGGACCGTGGCTCATGCCTCGCCCTATGTCGGGATTGCTGCGCTGTTCCCGTCTTATGCGCCGCGCGCCGGAAAGATCATCGATTTCAAGGACAGGGTCAATGGCTGCATGAGGCGTTCGATGAACGGCAAGCCGCTGGACAAGGATTCCAAAGAAATGCTGGCGATGATTGCATATATGGATAACATGAAAGGCAATTTCAAGGCCGATGACACCATTCCGGGTCGCGGAGTGGGCAAGATCGACAAAACGATAGTCCCCAATGCGGACAACGGCAAGAAGGTCTACAAGGATCAGTGTGCCGTTTGTCATGGCGACAAGGGTGAGGGAACGCGGCGGGCGGACGGCAGTTATGTGTTTCCGCCGCTATGGGGCAAGCAGTCTTACAATATCGGTGCAGGAATTGCGAAAACCTATACCGCCGCAGCCTTTGTAAAAAACAATATGCCGATATCGAACACCCTGAGTTTTCCTTTGGGGCAGGGCGGCTTGACCGACCAGCAAGCAGTTGACGTTGCGGAGTATTACACCCACATGCCGCGCCCCGATTTTGCGGACAAGCGCAAAGATTGGCCGAAAGGCGGTAAACCATCGGATTCGCGCTATTAAATCTTGCCGTGCATCCATTGCGGCTTGCTGAGTATCCGCATTCAAGATGCCCGACTGCCTCCGGCTTTTACCGGGGGTGATTTAACCGGCTTTTGCAAATACCGGGTCAATCCCGGGTGTGATTGAGAATGAAGGCCTCAAGTTCGTCCGCCGGCAGCGCCCTGCTGTAGTAAAAGCCCTGCGCCTCGTCGCAACCCTGCTCGCGCAAGAAAACCAGCTGTTCGGCGCTCTCCACGCCCTCGGCAATGGTTTTCAGTCCGAGACTTTTCGCCATGCTGATGATTGCCGCAACAATGGCCTTGTCTTCCTGGTCGGTATTGATGTCATGCACAAAGGACTGGTCGATCTTGAGTTTGTATACCTTGAATTTTTTCAGGTAATTCAGCGAGGAATAGCCGGTGCCGAAATCGTCTATCGACATGCGGATACCGCGCTCATGCAACTTGTTCATCATCGCGATCGCTTCCAGCGGGTCATGCATCGCGACCCCCTCGGTCAGCTCCAGCTCCAGATATTCAGGGGGCAACTGTGATTCGTTGAGTATGCTGGCCACCAGATCTGGCAGGCTGGCATGACGGAACTGCACCGCCGACAAATTGACCGCCATGACCATGGGAGTGTGGCCGCTGTCCATCCAGCGCTTTAGTTGCTGAACAGATTTGTGCAGCACCCATTCCCCTATCGGCAGGATCATTCCGCTGTCTTCCGCAACGGGGATGAATTCCGCCGGCGCCACATCGCCCAGTTCCGGATGCCGCCATCTCAACAAGGCTTCAACCCCGATGATGCGGCCGTCCCGTATGGATATCTGCGGCTGGTAAAATATCCGTAATTGGCCGAGTTCCAGCGCATAGCGCAGTGCATTGACCAATTGCATATTGCGTGTCGCGCGAGCCTGCATTTCCGCGGTAAAAAAACGATATCCGGCGCGGCCTTCCTGCTTGGCCTGGTACATGGCGGTGTCGGCACTCCTGGAAAGCGACTCCAGATCTACACCATCGTCCGGGTACAGGGCAATGCCTATCGATGCGGTCACGATCAGGTCATATTGCCCGATACGGTAGCGTTCGGAGACCACTTGCAATAACTTTTGAGCCACCTGTGCGGCTCCATTTGCATCGTCAACGGGCAATATCAAAATGAATTCGTCACCGCCCAGGCGGGACACCATGTCCTCCTCGCGCAAAACCGATTGCAGCCGCCGGGCGACTTCGATCAGGAAGGCATCACCGACGCTGTGACCGAGCGTGTCGTTGATATCCTTGAAACGGTCCAGGTCGACGAACATCACGGCCAGATGTTCATTGTTGCGTTTCGCCAGACCGAGTACATATTTGATATGGTCGGCCAGTTGAACGCGGTTGGGTAGTCCGGTAAGGGAATCGAAATTGGCCAGATAGTGTATGCGCTCATCGGCGCGTTTTTGCTCGGTGACATCCTCCTTGATGCCAAGGTAATGGGTTATCCTCCCTTCGGTCTCGGTCATCGGTGAGACGTACACCGATTCGATATATTCGCTGCCGTCCTTGCGCCTGTTGATGAGTTCGCCCTGCCAGCTGCTTCCGCTGTGCAGGTGTGCCCACATGTCTGCAAAGGATGTACGAGGGGTCTTGCCGGATTGCAACAGGCGCGGGTTCTTGCCAACGACCTCGGCAAAGCTGTAGCCTGTCGTTTTGACAAAAGCCGGGTTGACATACTCGATGTTTGCTTCGAGGTCGGTGATGAGGATGACGTTGGGGCTTTGTTCAACCACCTGCGAAAGTTTGCGCAACTGGGCTTGCTCTTGCCTGCGCGCAGCTTCGGTGTCAAACCGTTCCAGCGCATAGCTGATGTCCATTGCCATTTCAATCAACAGGTTTTGCGCCGCATCATCGAACGCATTCACTGTGCCGGAGTACAGGGCAAAAACGCCGACAGCGACACCATTGCGGTGCAAGGGGAGCGCTGCAATTGCACCCCAGCCAAATTCCGCGCCGCGTTCATGCCATGCTGCGGTAACCGGATCATGCTGAAAATCCTGGCACCAGTATGGCTGGTTTGTCCGGAGAGATATGCCGACCGGACCTTGTCCGGTCGGCTTGTTCGCATCCGCCGATACCTCGATCCCGTCCAGATACTTGATGCCGCTTCCGAATGAAGCGACTGGCTTGATCTGCTTAGTTGTCTCATCCAGCATCCCGACCCAGGCCATTTGCATGCCACCGAAATTGACCGCGTCGCGGCAGACTAGCGGGAGCAACTCCGCTTCATTGGAGCAGCGCACGATAGCCTGGTTGCATTGGCTGAGCGCGGCATACAGCTGGGTCAATCGCTGTACCCTGGCCTCGGCAGACTTGCGCTCGGTGACGTCGATCAGAATACCTCGTACCAGCAACCCCCTGCCAGCCGGGTCGCGCTTGGCTATCTGGCCCTTGGCCCAAAGCCAGCACAGACTCTTGTCAGGCCGGATCACCCTGAAATCGAATGCATAAGTGTCAGATCCGCCGGGGGCCAACGCGGCGTTGATGATTTCATTGACCGGCTCACGGTCATCGGGATGGGTTGCCATCAGGAACGTCTCACGGTGCCAGTTGTCCTGCCAGGGCAATCCGTATAGCTGATCGTGGTTGGCGGAACGCGACATCAGATTGTTTTCGGCGTTATATTCCCAGGTCGCTATATTCGACATCTCGGTGGTCAGGCGCAGGAGTTCCTCGCTCTCCCGCAACGCGGTTTCGGCCCTCTTGCGCCCGGTGATGTCCTGCAAGGAAGTGATTGCATAGTCCATCCCGCCGATTTTTACCACATTGATGTTGGTCAAAACGGTGATTGCTTCACCAGACTTCGCAAACAGCGTCTGTTCGAAGTTCCGCACCGGATGATGCTGAAGAAGTTCATCGACGGCACGCGCCCTGTGTTCGGCGTCACGACTCAGGCCTATTTCCAGAGAGGTCTTCCCTGTCAGCTCCTGCTTCGTATATCCGAACAATTGCAACCATGCGTCATTCACATCGACATAAGCATGGTCGGGGAAACGCGACATCACTGCGGGCAGGGAAGCCTTGTCGAATAATGTCGAGAATTTTTCCTCGCTGTAGCGCAGCGCCTCTATCCTGCGGTGCCGGCTGATGGCTATGGCAGCGATGTGCGTGGCGGTGTCTATCAGTTGCAAATGCTCCTGCCTTGGCAGCCCCGGTTGCCGGTAATACATCGCGAATGTGCCGAGTACTCGCTGCCCGTCCAGGATAGGGGCGGACCAGCTGGCGTGCAACCCGTGCGGCAACGCCACCGCCTTGTAGTTCAGCCAAAGCGGGTCGGTGGCGATGTCTTCAACATACACCGCTTGCTTGCGCCAGGCTGCCGTACCGCACGATCCCGCGACGGGTCCGATCGGCTCGCCATCCACCGCTTTGACAAACTCTGCCGGCAGGCTGGGCGCCGCGCCATGGCGGACGTGAATGCCGTCCTCGTCAAGCAGCAGGATGGATCCCAGCATTCCGGGCGATTGATCCTCGATAAACCGGACCAGCGTGGTCAGCGTATCCTTCAGTGGGCTACCTGCAGCGATCATCTCCATCAATCGTTGTTGCCCGTCCAGCAGAATTTCCACGCGCTTGCGCTCGGTGATGTCATGACCTATGCCGAGTATCTGGCTTACCAGTCCGCTTTCATCCCGGGTAAAAGGAGTTTCGTTGCTCATCAGCCAATGCCATTCGCCCTGCCTGTCGCGGATACGATATTCGATGGCGCGCGATTCACCATCGGGGGCAGTTCTCCATGCATTGTGGTTTGCGGCGATTCTGTTCAGGTCGTCCGGGTGAGAGATTTGCATCAGCTCTGCACCCGTGGCCTGCGTCTCCCCGGCGGTATAGCCGAAGGCAGTCAGCCAGTGCCGGTTGACATAGACATTCTGCTGTATCAGCAAATCGTAGATATAGACAGCACCCGGTTCGGTGTCCAGAATCCGTTCCAGCAGGTGCTGTTTATATTGCAACTCTGATTCGAACTTTTTTCTCAGGCTGAAGTCGCGCACTCTGGAAAGATAGACTGATTCGCCATGAAGAATAATCGGCTCTAGGAAGATTTCCACCGGCAGTTCGCCGCCGTCTTTGCTTTGGAATTTCCACTCGTACATCTCCCCCCGCATTAGCGGGATACCGAGTTTGCTTGGGCCCGGTTTTTTCACGTCCGGTGCAGCCAGGTCGGAAATGTTCATTTGCAGCAGTTCTTTCCGGCTGTAACCGTAGCGATTTATCGCGGTCTGGTTTGCGTTAATAATCTGGCCCAGCGAGCCAAGGATAAAGGTTGCATCGGGGCTTGCGTCGAAAATAGCCTGGTAATCGCTTCCGATAATCGCCGACAAGGTTTTGACCATTTCAGTTTTCCCGCATGCTGGACGGTTAACATGCTACACCCAGGCAGGAAAAAGTTCCTGTTCGAATAGCATTAAATCCCACAATCCCAAGTGGGCAATATACTTGCTTGGGTACCAGCCTTTAAGGCCGCCAGTTATTGCTGCAAAGTCCAGTTTCATTGGATTTAAGTTTCACTTAAGCTATGCAGATATATTGTGCGCACACAGGACACGGGATGGTCCCGGCCGCGCGGGGGCAATTTTGCCGGACCTGCAAGCAAACAGGTTATTACCCGAAACGGGTGGAAAATTTGCAAATGAGATTCAAGATAATTTTATTGTCCGTGCTTGCAGCCAGCGTTACGGGGTGTACTACGTACCACCCGTTGCAGCTTGACGACAAGGTTACCCTGATAACTTCTGTTTCACACCTGACGGTCGATACACATACCATGCCATTCCAATTCCTGGCGGCGCACAAATTCGACCCGACTGACGGGCTGGATATGACCGAGGTGGCGATGCTGGCCGTGGCTAACAACCCTGATCTGAAACTTGCGCGAGACGATGCGGGAATAGGACATGCACAGGCATTTGCCGCGGGCCTGTTGCCGGATCCGCAATTAAATATTGCCCGGGATATCCCGCTGCAACCAGGGCCGGGAGTGGTCAAGTCATATAGCGCCGGTGTGGGTTTTGATTTCGGCAGCCTGATAACCCATGCGGCCAGTTCTTCGGCAGGCCGGTTCGACAGCCAGAAAATCGACCTGAATCTGCTTTGGCAGGAATGGCAGGTGGTAGCCCGGGCACGACTGTTGTTTTCACGCGCGATTGCCCAGGAAAACCTGTTGCGCTGGCTGACCGATAACCGGGATCTGCTGGCAGAGCGTTATGCAAAGGCAAAGTCGGCGCTGGATGATGGAAATCTGGCCAGAGATGCGGTCAATTCAACATTATCCGTATGGCAGGATGCATTGCGCCAGGTCAACGACCTGCAGCGGCAGCAATTGCAAACCCGTCATGATCTGAACGCACTGCTGGGGCTGTCGCCGGAAGTGGAACTCAGGCTGGTGACAGGCGAGGTTGTTGGCGTGCCGGATGACAAGGAGGTCGAACAGGCGATTACCATTTTGCCCGCGCGCCGTCCGGATCTGTTGGCATTAAAGGCGGGCTATGCTGCCGAGGATGCGCGCTACCGGCAAGCTATCCTGGCTCAATTCCCGCCTTTCAATTTTGCCTTTACGCGCTCCAGCGACAACTTCGGTGTAGCCATGGAGGGGGTTGCGATGTCGATTGCGTTGCCGATCTTTAACGGTAACCGCGGCAATATCAGGATCGAGGAGGCCACCCGCCAGCGATTGCATGATGAATATCAGATCAGGCTTGACACGGCATATGCTGACGTAAAGCGATTGGTGGCGGACAGCCGCTTGATTGCGGCGCAATTGCAGGCGTCCGAAGCGGGCATGGACACGTTTGATCAAGCATCTACCAATGCCGTGCAGGCCTTTTCGAATGGAGATTTGGACTGGAACGGATATGCGATCTTCCAGTCTTCGCGCATCGCCAGGCATGTCGAAGTCACCAATCTGCACCAGGCTTTGCTGGAGAATCGCATCGCCTTGTTTACCTTGCTGGGCGGGAATTTTGATACCCGCACGATCGCTATGGAGAAGCATCAATGAACATGAGAATTCTAACGGCCTGTTTTGTATTGGGTCTGGTATTGAGCCTGGGCAACCTCGCAATGGCTGCCGAGCATGATAATGACAATGCAACAGCTGTTCGGGCGGAAAAGGTCAGCGCCTTGGTGCAAACGGCTGCGCTGCGGCAAATGGAGTTGTACATCAGGATTTCGGGATACGGGACGGTTATGCCGGAACTGGACACCACAATGAATCTCGGTTTTCCCAAAGCAGGGAAGATCACCAGGCTGTTCATCAGCCCGGGCCAGAAAGTAAAGCGGGGCGATATCCTGCTGGAAATCACCACCGATCCGGCCGGAACGCTCGCATACAATCAGGCTGAAAACGGGGTCGTGTTCGCGCGAGGCGAACTGGGTCGTGTCAAATCGCTGTATGCGCGGCAACTGGCTACCCGCTCCCAGGTGGACACCGCAGCCAAGGCTCTCGCGGATGCGGAAGGGGCGCGCAACGCACAACAAGCATTGGGGCAAGGCTTGAGACATGACAGGCTGGTATCCCCGTTCGGCGGGACTGTCGTGTCGGTTTCGGCCGCAACGGGCGACCGGTTTCTGGCCGGCGCCAATCTGGTGCAGCTGGCGCGAGCCGATTTTCTGCGTGCCCGCCTGGGTATCGAGCCGGAGGATAGCCGGCAAATTTCTCCGGGCATGAAGGTGCG
>JAJZEQ010000300.1 GCA_021851345.1 Pseudomonadota bacterium | reverse complement strand
AATCGCACGACATTCCGCTCCGGAATGGTACAAGGAGGCAATGCCTTTGATCAATGTCCTGATGGTAGAAGATTCAGTCGTGGTGCGCGAGCTACAGTTCCTTTCCCCCGCAAGGGGGCGGGGACATTGCACGCTCTTACGGAGGGAATTTACTTGATCAAAGTTTTGGTAGCGGAAGATTCTTCAGTGGTGCGCGAGTTTCTGGTTTATATACTCGGCTCTGACCCCGGCATCCGGGTAGTCGGCACGGCGAATGATGGCGAACAAGCCATTGAAGCCGTGAAGCGCTATCGGCCCGATGTGATCACGATGGACATCCACATGCCGAAAATGGATGGCCTGGACGCGACGCGCCGCATCATGGAAACCGATCCTACCCCCATCGTGATCGTGAGCGGGAGCACTGATCCTCACGAGACTGAAACGACGTTTCGCGCCTTGGAAGCGGGTGCTCTGGCCGTACTAAAGCGGCCAAACGGCATCGGTCATCCGGACCATGAAACCACCACGAGGGAACTGGTGCAGACGGTGAAACTGATGTCGGAAGTCAAGGTGGTGCGGCGCTGGCCCCGCGTGCGGCGCGATGCGCCGGCTACGCGCCCGGCGGAGATGGGGCTTGCGCGCGCACCGGCGCAGGTGCGAATCGTGGCTATCGGTGCTTCAACCGGCGGCCCGCCTGCGCTCCATACCGTACTGGCGGGATTGCCGAAAGCGTTTCCGGCTCCGGTATTGATTGTCCAGCATATGGCGGGCGGCTTTATCCAGGGATTCGCCGAGTGGCTGGCACAGTCGGCCAGCCTGCCGGTGCATGTTGCCGCACACGGCGAGACTATTCTTCCCGGCCATGTCTATGTGGCGCCCGACGAGCACCAGATGAAAGTGGAACATGGCGGCAAAATCGTCCTGACCCGGGATGCGCCCGAGAACGGGTTGCGCCCGTCTGTGTCGTATTTATTCCGTTCGGTTGCCGAGGTCTACGGAAGCGCCGCCGTCGCCGGTCTGCTTACCGGCATGGGACGCGATGGTGCTGAAGAACTGCGATTATTGAAAGAAAAGGGTGCAGTTACCTTCGCCCAAGATAAGGACAGCTCGGTCGTGCATGGCATGCCTGGTGAGGCGATCAAACTCGATGCGGCAACGTTTGTCCTTCCCCCGGACAAGATTGCCGCAGCGCTGGTGAATCTGGCGAACCACCGAGGCAGAAATATAAATGGAGTGTGACCCATGAAATCCAAAAAGAGCAAAAACAACGGCATTGAAATCCTCATTGCCGAGGACAGCCCGACCCAGGCGGCAAAGTTGCAGTACCTGCTCGAGGAACACGGCTATGCGGTCGTGACCGCGCCGGACGGCAAGCAGGCCCTGGCGGCGGTCCGGCAGCGCAAGCCGACACTGATCGTAAGCGATGTCATGATGCCGGAGATGGATGGCTTCGCGCTGTGCGCGGAAATCAAGCGGGACGATCAGCTCAATGATGTGCCGGTGATCCTGCTTACCACGCTTTCCAATGTGCAGGACATCATGAAGGGCCTGGAATGTGGTGCCGACAACTTCATCCGCAAGCCGTACGAGGATTCCTATCTGCTTGCACGGGTTGACTACCTGCTGATGAACAACGAATTGCGCAAGAACCAGAAGATGCAAATGGGCGTGGAAATCTATCTCGGCGGACAAAAACATTTCATTACCGCCGAGCGCCAGCAGATCGTGGATTTGTTGATTTCGGTCTACGAGGAAGCCGTTCACATCAACGAGGAACTCAAGGCGCGGCAGCGCGAACTGGCAGATTCGAACCGCGCGTTGACTGGCCTCTACCACGTCGCCGAGGGGCTGAATCATGCGGTGAGCGAGCGCGAGGTATGCGAGAGGGCGCTCGAACATGTGGTGGAAATACCGGGAGTGCAGGCGGGCTGGATTTCCCTGCGGGAAGGCGAGACCGGATTTCGGCTCGGCGCCGCGCGCAATCTGCCACCGGCATTGCAGGTCCCGGGTGCGATGGAGGGCTTGTGCGAATGCCGGCGCCGTTTTTTTGCGGGCGAGCTGGATCATGTCACCAACATCCTGGAGTGCGAACGGCTGAAAAATGCCAAAGGAGACACAAATGGCCTGCGCTACCACGCCAGTGTGCCGTTGTGGAGCGGCGATCACATGTTGGGAATCATGAACCTGGTCGGGGCGGATCAGGGTCTGTTCAAAGACGACGAGCTGGAGACACTATATGGGGTCGGGCACCAGGTGGGCATTGCGCTGGAGCGTGCCCGGCTGCATGAACATCTGGAGCAACTGGTGGAAGAGCGAACCGCGGCGCTGACCGCGGAAGTGGCAGAGCGAAAACGTATTCAGGAAGAGCAGGCACGGTTGGTGGCGATCATCGAGGCCACGCCTGACCTGGTGGGTACGGCGACCCCGGATGGACGCTTGCTCTATATCAATCAGGCGGGTCTGAGGATGCTGGGATTCGAGAAAGGTGATGACGTTTTTACCCAACAGATCAAGGATCGCCATCCCGAATGGGCCAGCAAGCTGGTGCTGGAAGAAGGTATCCCGCATGCTCTCAGTCATGGTACCTGGAGCGGAGAAACGGCATTCTTGCGCCGCGACGGGAGCGAGGTCCCGGTTCTGCAAGTGATCATTGCGCATAAGAACCTGGACGGGTCATTGGCGTATCTGTCCACCACCGGGCGCGATATTACCCAACGCAAGGCCCACGAATCAAAGATTGCGCGCCTCAACCGGATTTACAGTGTGCTCAGTGGCATCAATACCACGATCGTGCGCGTCCGCGAGGAGGGTGAGCTGTTCAAGGAAGCATGCCGCATCGCGGTGGAGCATGGCAGGTTTATTTTCGCCTGGATCGGCAAGCTGGATGCAGACAGCCAGCAGGTGGCACCGGTTGCCCAGGCAGGCTGCGACGACGGTTATCTGGCGCAGATTAATTTGACCTCACACGAGAATACTCCTGGAAGCTGTGCGCTAACTGCACAGGCTTTGACCGAGGCGAAGCCGGTGATATGCAACGACATTGCCGGCGACGAGCGCATGGCAGCCTGGCGTAGCGAGGCGCAGGGTCGCGGCTATCGCTCAGTGGCGGTATTCCCTCTTATTATGGAGGACAAACCAGTCGGTGTGTTCGTGCTTTATGCCACAGAAACGGATGTCTTCGACGATGAAGAAATGAAGCTGCTGGTCGAGATGTCCGGAGACATCAGCTTCGCGCTGGAAAGTTTTCGTCTAGAAGCCAGGCGCAAACTGGCGGAATCAAAACTTGCCGAACAGTTCGAGGAACTGCGCCGCTGGCATGATGCCACGTTGGGACGGGAGATGCGTACCATTGAACTCAAACGCGAGGTGAACGAACTGCTCGGTCAGGCCGGACAGCCACCGCGTTATCCCAGCGTGGAAGCAGTTGAATGAAGAATGCTGAGTGCTGAATAAATCAATTGTGGAACTCGAAATTTTGGGTGCGGTACGAAAAACTTTTGTCCGGGCACCCGGATGAGTTCGCATTCTTGAGAGGGCAGCGTAAATTATGAAAAACCGGAAGTTGTCGACGCTATTTAACACCACTTCAGGAGTGCTGATCGTGGTGAGTGTCGTTCTGCTAGGCGCCGACTTTTTGGACATGGCTTTGCTCGATGAAGTCCTTATTCCCATGTTTAAGCTTTCGGGTACGGTTTCGAGGGTCATCGATGCCGTCCTGGTTACCGCAGTCGTTGCTCCGATGCTCTATTTCGCCTTGCGGAAAATGCAGGTGAGTCAGGATTTGTTGCGCAAACGGGAGTCACAACTTCAGACGATAATCGAAAATCTCACCGAGGGTTTGACCGTTTTCGGTCTCGAAGGCCAGTTGCTGTTCTTCAATCGTGCCGCGCTGGATTTGCACGGATTTGACACACTGGACGAATGCCGCCAACACCAGACCCGGTTCGCAGAAACGTTTGAACTTTCGGGCATGGACGGCACGGTATGGCCCGCGGAGCTATGGCCGCTGGCCCGCATCCTGCGCGGCGAGAGTCTGCGCGACCTTGAGGTACGCGTCCGGCACATCCAGGCCGGCTGGCAACGTGTATACAATTACGGCGGCACGCTGGTCCGCGATGCCGACGGCGAGCCGCTGATGGCAATACTCACCATCAGCGACATCACCGAGAGCAAAGAGATGGGAAAGGCGCTGAGGGAAAGCGAAGCGCGCTACAGACGCATTAACGAGAGTCTCACAGATTACCAATATACGGTGCGCATCGAAAACGGCCTCGCTGTGAAGACCACGCAAAGCCCGGTCTGCGTGGCAGTGACGGGGTACGCGGCGGAAGAGTTTGCCGCCGACCCTCATCTTTGGATGCAGATGGTCGTGCCTGAAGATCGCGAACGGGTCATGAATCACGTGAACCGGATTCTGGCAGGGAGAAGAGTATTGCCCATTGAACATCGCATCACCCGAAAAAACGGGGAGACTCGCTGGGTAAGGGACACCGCCGTCCTGTTCAGGGACGCCTCCGGCAAACTCCGGTCCTATGATGGTGTGGTTAAGGACATCACCGAGTCCAAGCAAAGTGAGAATGAGATACAGGAGATGCTCAAGGCTGCCAACCAATCACGCCAGGTAATGCTGGGTGTGATTGAAGACCAGCAGCGGGCGGAGCATTCGTTGCGTCATCTCAACGAAGAGCTGGAGAACAAAGTGATGGCGCGCACTGCCGATCTGGAGCAGGCCCGGCTTGAGGCCGAGCAGGCCAACCAGGCCAAATCTGCCTTCCTCGCTGCCATGAGCCACGAGATCCGCACGCCAATGAACGGCGTGGTCGGCATGGTCGATGTGTTGCACCAGACCAGCCTCAAGGGCTACCAGGTTGAGATGGTCGATCTTATCCGCGAATCGGCGTTTTCCCTGCTGGGCATCATCGACGACATTCTCGATTTTTCCAAGATCGAGGTAGGCAAGCTGGAGATCGAAAGCATACCGATGCAGGTGGCCGACGTGGTAGAGAAAGCCTGCGGCCTGCTGGATCACCTGGCAGTCAGGAAAGGGGTGGAACTGACGCTGTTCATCGATCCGGCGATTCCCGAAGAGGTCCTGGGCGATGCGCTGCGCTTGCGTCAGGTGTTGCTCAACCTCGCTAACAATGCCATCAAGTTCTCCAGCGGGCAGCAGCGGTCTGGGCATGTGTCGGTGCGAGCTATACTGGCAAAAAATAACTTGGCCGGACATAATCCGGGGCAGGTAATGGTGGAGTTTCAGGTAGCCGACAACGGCATTGGCATGAGCGAGGAGATTCTGGGGCGGCTGTTCACGCCTTTCTCGCAGGCCGACAGCTCTACCACCCGGCGTTTTGGCGGTACCGGGCTGGGGCTGGCCATTTCCCGCCACCTTGTGGATATGATGGGCGGAGAGATCGCAGTACAGAGCGAACCTGGCAACGGTTCCACCTTCAGCTTGCGCCTGCCGTTAATGCCGCTACCGCCCAAGCCGTACAGCGGTGGCAAAGCTATCGACCTGAGCGGACTTTCCTGTCTGGTGTTGGGCGGCGAAGAGGGCATGGGCGACGATCTGGCCACCTATCTGACTTACGGCGGCGCGCTCGTCGAGCGGGCACAGAACCTGGACGCAGCCCGCAAACTGATCTCCACGCTGTCACCTGGCCTGTGGTTGCTTGTCATCGATGCTGGACATAATGCAGCACCGGTTGAGGAATTGCGCGCTGCCTGCCTTACTCGGCCCAACTTGGATCCGCATTTCGTGGTGATTGAGCATGGACACCATCAGCCAGGCGTAGAACCCCACTTTGTCATCATCAGGCGCGGGCGCCGCCGCCAGGGGCGCGCCCAAGCTGTGGACATGGTCACCTTGGACGGCGATGTCATGCACCGCCAGTCCTTTCTTCGGGCAGTGGCCATCGCTGCAGGACGGGCGCATGAGAAAGAAATGCCGTTGCCCGGCAAGATCGGGGCGACGATAACCAACCCGTCGCGCGAGGAAGCCCGGCAGCAAGGCCGACTGATTCTGGTGGCCGAAGACAACGAAACCAACCAGAAAGTGATCCTGCAGCAACTCGGTTTGTTCGGGTACACGGCAAATGTCGCCGACGACGGCAGAGCGGCGCTGGAACGCTGGCAGAGCGGCGACTATGCGTTGTTGCTCAGCGACCTGCACATGCCGAACATGGATGGCTATCAACTGACTGCAGCCATCCGTGCTGCTGAAGCCGGCCAGCGGCGCATTCCGATCATTGCCATGAGCGCCAACGCTCTCAAGGGCGAGGCCGAACATTGCCGCGCCGCCGGTATGGATGATTACCTGAGCAAGCCGGCGCAGCTTGCGGATCTGAAAGCCATGCTGGATAAATGGCTGCCGGTTGCTGCCAAAGCTGCGCCGGCAATCGCAGGTCTGGCTAGTCCGTCGGGGGTAACCGGATATGAAGCGGCTGCGGCGGATGTCGGGCTACGTTACGCTAATCCGGACTACGGTGCTGCGGCATCCGTGCCGGTGGACGTGAACGTACTCAAGGCTTTGGTGGGCGACGATCCGGCGGTGATCAGCGAATTCCTGCACGATTTCCGCGTCAGCGCAGCGAAGACAGCGGCGGAATTGAAAGTCGCCTGTGAGAACGGTGAGGCGGCACAGGCTGGTGCGCTGGCGCACAAGCTCAAATCCTCGGCACGCTCGGTAGGTGCGCTGGCGCTGGGCGAGTTATGCGCCGAAATAGAACAGGTCGGACAAGTCGAAGCATTGACTGCGCTGCTGTCCCGCTTTGAGGCGGAAATGGCCGCCGTGGATGAATGTCTGGATTCGTTAGTAACTGTGGGTTCCGAATCACGAAAAAATTAAAGAGAGAAAATCATGACAGGGAAATCTGCAATCAAGATTCTGGTGCTCGACGATGAGTCCTTCATGCTCAAGCTGCTCACCCACATGTTGGCCAAGCTGGAATTTACCCTGGTGACGACCTGCGATAGCGGGCGTGTTGCGCTCGAATCGTTCGATAGCCCGAACAGCTCGCCGGACTTGATCCTGCTGGATTTGAACATGCCGGAAATGGACGGGGTCGAATTTGTGCGCCATCTGGTTGAACGGCACTATAACGGCAGTCTTATCCTGGTCAGCGGCGAGGATGAGCGTATGTTGCAGACTGCCGAGAAACTGGTGCGGGCACATAAAATATCGGTGCTCGGGCACTTGCACAAGCCGGTCAAACCAAAGGAATTGGCCGAGTTGTTGGAGAAGTGGACGCCTCTCTCGCCTAGCAGACCCCGTGCGGCTAACAAAATTTACGGCGCGGATGAGGTGCGCGCTGCCATAGCCAACGGCGAGATGGTCAATTATTACCAGCCTAAGGTGGTAGTCGCAACCGGTGAGGTGGCGGGCGTGGAAACCCTGGTGCGCTGGCGTCATCCCCAAGATGGAATGGTGTTTCCCGACCAGTTTATCGGCGTAACAGAAGCACACGGCCTGATCGACGACCTGACCCGCGTGGTGCTCACCGGCGCGCTGGCCCAGGCCAAAGTCTGGCAGGAAGCGGGGCTGGTGCTGCGGGTGGCCGTCAACGTGTCGATGGATAATCTGGTTTCGCTGGATTTTCCGGATTTCGTTGCCGGTCTCGCGGCCAAGGCAGGCGTGCCATCACAGCAAGTGGTGTTGGAAGTGACGGAAAGCCGGCTGATGCAGGATACGCGGGCTTCATTAGAAACTCTGACCAGGCTGCGGCTGAAACGCTTCTGGGTTTCGATCGACGATTTCGGTACCGGGCATTCTTCGTTGGCCCAGTTGCGCGACATTCCCTTCGATGAACTCAAGATCGATCAAAGTTTCGTGCATGGTGCATGGGCCAACGAGACGCTACGGGCAATGTACGATGCCAGCCTGGGTCTGGCAAGACAATTGGGTATGGAAGTTGTGGCTGAAGGGGTAGAAGACCGGGACGATTGGGATCTTCTGCACAACACTGGATGCGATCTCGCCCAAGGCTACTTCATTGCCCGGCCCATGGCCGCTGCCGATCTGCCCGGCTGGATACAGGTCTGGCAAGTGCGGGTGGGGGAAGAGCTGTTGACAGGGCGGTAGCGTGGGAGGAACAGTCTTGAGCAGATCCGCCCACGCCGATCCACCTGTTACTGTCCGGCGAATCTCGGCGAGTTGCATGCCAAAGCACGCGACAATCTCAAGAGTGCGCAAAAGCGACCCTCGATCATCGCCGCTTGCTGGACGCAGGCTACGCTTTGGTAATGTCATGATTTATGGAAAGCTCAATAATCTGCCAGAACGTTTTACATTCGGTTTGTTTGTGGCCGGTGATGGTTTTACACCCCCGACAATTCACCGAAATCTTGTTTTTACACAGCCTTGGCCAATAGGAGACGTTATTGAATATTTCCATGAATGGGTATCCAATATATTTTGTGGAGGGGAAGTGCATTATCTTTAATTTCCGTGGTCGTTTCCATACTGGATTCCTGTGTCTGATGGAAGTCTGTCTTGGTGGGTGTACCACCACAACAAACATGCAGCTTGCTCAAGCGCACATGAAAGTGCCCATCAAGATATTAGTCATGCAATCTCCGATTACGATTGATACTGACAGGCTTCAAACAGTATTTGCTCCAGATAACAAACCAGCATTATCAATTTCTGAAGAACCAATCTCACAAGGAGTGAAACATGCTCAAGAACACGCCTTGGAGGTAATGGAATCAGCCCTGACCAAACAGTCCAGGCTTGTGATCGTTACGCCACCGGCCGAAGAAAAACAGTTTATCAATCGAATCCAAGGTTATAACCTTGAAACCACCCTATCACAGGGGGAGGCAGATCGCATACATGCGTCCACGGGGGCTGACGCTCTCCTGAGATTTGGTATTACGGACTACGGTTTGACCCCAAAATCTTGGCGAAATGGTTACATCGCATTCGAGGTAACGTCCACGCTGGCGATTGCAGCCGTTATTGCATACACGGGTTCCACTGCTACGAAAGCTGTCGCAGGAGCATATCTGGCGCAGGAAGCTGTTGAAGAATCGGCAGAGGCTTATGCCGGTTTTTGGG
>JAJZEQ010000141.1 GCA_021851345.1 Pseudomonadota bacterium | reverse complement strand
CCAGGAAATTTCGGACTGTTATGTGGAACTGGAGGCGGAACGCGCCGAGACCGACCCGAAAGTGTTCACCAAAATACACATGCATTTCGTCGTAACCGGCAAAAACATCAAGCCCGAGGCAGTCGAGAAAGCCATCAAGCTCTCGGCCGAGAAATACTGCTCGGCCTCCATCATGCTCGGCCAGACCGCCGCGATTACGCATGATTTCGAGGTGATACAGGAACCGTAATACCAATCGCAGGGGCGTATTGCCATACGCCCCTGCGTCATATCCAATACGACGCGCCGGTCATAACCTTGCCGTTCAGCTTCATTGCCAATTGCACCGGCTGGGGCAATTCCGCTCCTCCAAGCGATCTCGCCATATCAGCATGCCCAGTTTCATCGGAGTACATTTGCTTCACGATGGCGCGACTTTTTTCGTCCTGCGCCGGCAGTCTATCCAGATGGCTTTGCAAGTGATCCCCCACCTGGCGTTCTGTTTCAGCGAGAAAACCGAGATTCCACCGGTCGCCCAGCAATCCCGCAACCGCTCCGATCGCCAGCGAACCGGTATACCAGAACGGGTTCAGCACACTCAGGTGGCCGCCCAGCTCGTGTACACGCCTGGCCGTCCAGGCGAGATGCTCGGTTTCTTCCTGCGCAGCCTGCTGGAGCTTCCGCTGCACGGCAGGATCGCGCGCCGTCAATGCCTGTCCCTGATACAAGGCTTGCGCGCAAATCTCGCCGCTGTGATTGACGCGCATCAGCGCGGCGGCATTTTTCTTCTCCGTCTCGTTCATGGACGCTTCGGGCACATTCGCGTCGGGATAGTCACGCGCGCTGTGCGCCCGGCTGAACAAGGTGCGCAAGCCCTTGTCGAACTCAACGATCAGACGATCAGGATTGAACATAACACGCTCCTCCACGGTAGAAATCAAGCAAACAATTTGGCCAATTCCGCACCCGGATCACCCGCGCGCATGAACGCCTCTCCCACCAGGAAAGCATGCACCCGGTGGCCGCGCATCAGCTTGACGTCTTCTGCCGCGAGGATGCCACTCTCGGTCACGACAATGCGGTCTCCGGGAATACGCGGCAACAAGTCCAGCGTGGTTTGCAGGCTCACACTGAAGGTGCGCAGGTTGCGGTTGTTCACGCCGATCAGCGGCGTGGCCAGTTGCAGCGCGGCATCCAGCTCAGCGCCGTTATGGACTTCCACCAGCACCGCCATGCCGAGGCTGTGCGCCAGGGCCTCGAATGCTTGCATCTGCGCGGCATCCAGCGCGGCGGCAATCAGCAGTATTGCATCCGCACCCATGGCCCGCGACTGGTAGATATGGTATTCGTCCACGACAAAGTCCTTGCGCAGCACCGGCAGCGCGCACGCCGCGCGCGCGTCCTTCAGGTAATCCGCACTGCCCTGGAAGAACTGTGTGTCGGTCAGCACCGACAGGCAAGCCGCACCATGCCGAGCATAGCTCACCGCGATCTCGGCGGGACGAAAATCGGCGCGCAACACGCCCTTGCTGGGGCTGGCTTTTTTAATTTCGGCGATCACAGCGGCCTGGCCCGCGGCAATCCTGGCACGGATCGCGGCCGTGAAATCCCGCACGGGCGCCGCCTGCTGTGCCGCTGCCCGCATCGCCGCAAGCGGCATGAAGCGCCGGGCTTCAGTCACTTCCTGCACTTTGACTGCCAGAATTTTTTTGAGGATGTCGGACATGGCCGCGCCTGAAATATAAGAAAGGCGCGCATTTTAACACTTGGGGTAAAATGCGCCCTACAACAAAGACACACGGAACATCATGCAGGACGTCAAACAATATATGCAGGAAGTCGGCAAGACGGCGCGCGCGGCTTCACGCCTGATGGCGCAGGCGGACACCGCCACGAAGAATCGCGCCCTGACTGAAATTGCCGTCGCGTTGCAGAACCAGTCTGCGCAACTGCTGGCTGCCAACGCCAGGGATGTCTCCGCAGCACGCGCCGGCGGGCTGGATGACGCTTCGGTTGATCGCCTGACATTAACCGAAAAATCCGTGCTGGGCATGTCCGAGGGCTTGCTGCAGATCGCGCAGCTGCCCGATTTGATCGGCGCGATCAGCGACCTGAGCTATCGTCCTTCCGGCATCCAGGTTGGCAAGATGCGCGTGCCGCTCGGCGTGATCGGCATCATTTACGAGTCGCGTCCCAATGTCACGGCGGACGCCGCGGGGCTGTGCCTGAAATCCGGCAATGCCGCGATCTTGCGCGGCGGATCGGAAGCCATTCATTCCAACCAGGCCATCGCCGCCTGTGTGCACGCCGGATTGCGTGCCGCCGGACTCCCCGAGACTGCAGTGCAAGTGATCTCCACCACCGATCGGGCTGCCGTGGGCGAACTCATCACGATGAAGGAATATGTGGATGTGATCGTGCCGCGCGGCGGCAAGAGCCTGATCGAGCGCGTTTCCGCAGACGCACGCATACCCGTGATCAAACACCTGCACGGCGTCTGCCATGTCTATATCGACGACGAGGCCGACCTCGACAAGGCGATACGCATCGCCGACAACGCCAAGACGCAGCGCTATGGCGTGTGCAATGCGATGGAGACGTTGCTGGTCGCGCAAAGCGTGGCGGCCAAAGTGTTGCCCGGTTTGTGCAAAATATATCTCGATAAAAATGTCGAACTGCGCGGCGACGAGGCTGCGCGCGCGCTGGTCAGGCAGATGAGTGCCGCAACCGAAGAAGACTGGTTCACCGAATATCTCGCGCCGATACTTGCTGTGCGGGTGGTGGCAGGCCTGGATGCAGCCATCGCGCATATCGCCACCTACGGCTCGCAGCACACCGACAGCATTGTCACCGAGAATTACAGCAAAGCGATGCGCTTTCTGCGTGAGGTGGATTCCAGCTCGGTGATGGTGAACGCCTCGACGCGTTTCGCCGACGGTTTCGAATACGGCCTGGGCGCGGAGATCGGCATCTCCACTGACAAGATTCATGCGCGCGGCCCGGTCGGCCTGGAAGGCCTCACCTCGCAAAAATATATCGTGCTGGGCAGCGGCCAGATACGTGTCTGAACCAACCATGTTTTTTAAAAAATAAATACAGGGAAGCAAACAGCATGAGCCAAACCATCGAAGTAAAAATACCGGACATCGGCGATTTCAAGGATGTCGCGGTCATCGAAATTTTCGTAAAAACAGGTGACAAGGTCGAGGCCGAGCAATCGCTGATCACGCTGGAGACCGACAAGGCCGCGATGGAAGTGCCGTGCCCGGCCGCAGGCGTGGTGAAAGCACTCAAGGTCAAGATGGGCGACAAAGTTTCTGCAGGCAGCGTGATCCTGACTCTGGAAAGCACACAGCAGGTGCAAGGCGAAAGCAGCAAGGATCAAACAAAATCCGCTGCCAGCTTAGCGGCTCCGGTAATCCCGAATAAGCCACCGGCTCCGGCACCAGCCCAGTCCCCAGCCCCCAGTCCCCAATCCTTCAAGAAAGGCGACATCCACGCCGAAGTGCTGGTGCTGGGCGCCGGACCCGGCGGCTATACCGCCGCGTTCCGCGCCGCCGACCTGGGCAAGCAGGTGGTGCTGATCGAAAAGTTCGCCAGTCTGGGCGGCGTATGCCTGAATGTCGGCTGCATCCCGTCCAAGGCGCTGCTGCACGTCGCCAAGGTGATCAGCGAAGCGGAAGAAGTTGCGCATAACGGCGTGACGTTCGCGAAACCGAAGATAGACATCGACAAGATAGGCAGCTGGAAAGAAAGCGTCATCAACAAGCTCACCGGCGGGCTGTCGGCACTGGCCAAGCAGCGCAAGGTGCAGGTGGTACAGGGCACCGCGAAATTCACCTCACCCAACCATGTCGAAGTCGAAACCAAGGACGGCAAGAAAACCATCAGCTTCGATTCCGCGATCATCGCGGCAGGTTCCAGCGTGGCGCGCATCCCCGGTTTCCCCTATGACGATCCGCGCATCATCGATTCCACCGGCGCGCTGGCATTGCAGGATGTGCCCAAGCGCATGCTGATCATCGGCGGCGGCATCATCGGGCTGGAAATGGCCACCGTGTACGACGCGCTCGGCAGCAGGATCACCGTGGTCGAGTTGATGGACCAACTGATGCCAGGTGCGGACAAGGATCTGGTCAAGCCTTTGCACAAGCGCATCGAAAAGCGTTACGAGGCAATCTACCTGAAAACCAGGGTCAGCAAGATCGAGGCGCAAAAGAGCGGACTGAAAGTCACTTTTGAAGGCGAACAGGCGCCCGAGCCGCAACTGTACGACCGCGTGCTGATGGCTGTCGGCCGCCGCCCCAACGGGCGCAGCATCGGGGCGGAAGCGGCTGGCGTGACCGTCAACGAGCGCGGCTTCATTCCGGTCAACATCCAGATGCGCACCAACGTGCCGCACATCTACGCGATCGGCGACATCGTCGGCGACCCGATGCTGGCCCACAAGGCAACACACGAAGGCAAGGTCGCGGCGGAAGTCATCGCCGGCCACCATGCCGCATTCGAGCCGCTGACCATACCATCGGTCGCCTACACCGACCCCGAGATCGCCTGGATGGGCCTGACCGAAACCCAGGCCAAGGCGCAAAACATAGCCTACGAAAAAGCCAGCTTCCCGTGGGCCGCCTCGGGACGCGCGCTGTCCATCGGCCGCGAGGAAGGCTCGACCAAGCTGCTGCTTGACCCGTCCACCCGCCGCATCCTCGGCGCGGGCATCGTCGGCGTGAATGCCGGTGAGCTGATTGCGGAAGCGGTGCTCGCGCTGGAGATGGGCGCCGACATGGAAGATATCGGGCTGACCATACACCCGCACCCGACCCTGTCGGAGACGCTGGGCTTCGCCGCCGAAATCGCGGAAGGCAACATCACCGACCTGTATATGCCGAAGAAAAAATAAAACCCGATTTCTCCATGCGCCCCCTGTTAGGGGGCAGCTGGAGACTACACCGGCACAACCATATTCCCGGCTATCAGGATGCGCCCCTGGCACTGATGCCGGCGCTGATGCCGGCGCTGATGAACTCTTCACCTAACGCATGAGCGATACAGCCAGCCTCTTATCCCTGTTCATCAGCAGCTTCCTTGCCGCGACCCTGCTCCCCGGGGGTTCGGAAGCTGTGCTTTTCGCCGTGATCAAAGCCTACCCGGAAACACTATGGATTGCGCTCGCCGTGGCCACTATCGGCAACACGCTCGGCGGGATGGTGACCTTCGGCATGGGCTGGCTACTGCCACAGACCCAGCAGCTCAAACATGTCGAGAAGGTGCGCCGCTACGGCACACCGGCACTCCTGTTCGCGTGGTTGCCGCTGATCGGTGATGCACTGTGTCTCGCCGCCGGATGGCTGCGCCTCAACTGGTGGCAGGCCGCGCTGTTCATGGCGATAGGAAAATTCGCGCGCTATTGGGTAATCGGGATGGCTGTTGTTTGACGGTCAACCCGCCTCCGGCCCCTCGTCGGCGATCAGGTTCTCCGGCCGATTTGTTCAGCCAGATCCGAAAGGCCGTTTACTGTCAATGTGGGCTCGATTCCCCACGGATCAAACAGGGCATCCGGTGATCGCTTGACCCATGCAGCCCGCATTCCGGCGGAAACAGCCCCGATCACATCGAAGGGATTGCTTGAGACCAGCCAGGCATCGGCCCCCGAAGCTTCGGCTTTTCTCAAGAAGTGGCTGTATACGCCCGGATTGGGTTTAAAGGATTTCATCCCGTCCACACTCACTACACCCATAAAATAATCCCTGATGCCTGCATGCTCCAGCAAGGTTTGCACCGCATCTTCGCTGCCGTTGGAAAATGCAAACATCCTGAACCCGGATTCCCTTGCCCGGGCCAAACCCTCTTTGACATCATCAAACGCGGGCAATATTCCATATGTGCCCAGCAGTTCTTCCTTGTCAGCCGGGGTTAACGGGACTTTAAAATATGAACTCGTGTAATCGAGCGCATTGCCGGTGCATACGGCAAAGTTTTCATAATTCTGCATCAGGCCGCGGCGAAATGAATATTCGAGCTGTTTCTCGCGCCAGGCCCGGGAAAATTCAGGAGCTTTATTTCCTACATGTTTTTGCAATGCAACGATGACGCCGTTTGTATCTATCAGAGTTCCATAGACATCGAACGCAAGTGTGATAGCCATACGTTTACCTCCCGAAATCTCCATGCCCTACCAGGCATTGAATAAACATCGTTCGCGCCGCGAATCAGCAAATCGGCAATCCCGATTGTTCGCTTCGCGCCAGAGCAGCGATCCTACCACTGGCACGGCATTCAAAATTGAAGAGTAATATATTCTCTTGCCACCGTTGCAAATCGGGTGGCGAGACCGGGGCCATGAAAGCTGTTGCCGGCTCCACCAGTATTAAAACTTGCGAGTTAAAACAGAGGAGGAATCATGGCAAATACCCACACCAACCACTATCTGGAAAACAACAAGCTGTATGCGAACGGGCAGGCGGTGCACAAGCCCGTTTATCCCGGAAAGCAACCGATCAATCCGGCCAGGCACGTGGCGGTTGTCGCCTGCATGGACGCGCGGCTCGACGTGGAGGATCTGCTCGGCCTGCAAACCGGGGATGCGCACATCATTCGCAACGCCGGGGGCGTGGTGAACGACGACACGATACGCTGCCTGATCATTTCGCATCATCTGCTCAACACCAATGAGATCATCCTGATCCACCACACCCGCTGCGGGATGCTCGCTTTCACGGACGACTTGCTCAAGGCCGGCCTGGAGGGCGACCCGGCGGCCGAAAAACTTCTCGGCCAGGCAACCGGACGTGCATTCACCAGCTGCAAAAAATCCTCGGCCATGCCGTCCGCGTTTCACGCCTTCCGTGGCCCGCTCGAACCGCTGGATGGGCCGCGCAATGCCATGCAAACGGAACGCCTCGAGTGGGACGTACGGCGGGGAATGTCTGCCATCCTGAATCATCCCTGGATACCGACCAGCGGGCCGGACGCGGTCACTGTGCGCGGATTCATTTACGATGTGGACACCGGAATGCTTGGTGAAGTGAGTTATCACGGGACTATGGGATCGTTTGGCTGATCTGCCACACTAGGTGTCAGTACCGGGTATCTTGCCCCTGCAACGCGGGGAAACTGGCCGTGCCCCCAGGGAACAAGCAGGGAGATGCTGACGATCCTTCTGGCAGGGGGTAATGCTGAGCAGCGTTATTCGTTCGGGCAAAAACCATGACCAGACCCCAGTTATTTTTGGAAATATCCGAAATAACAGAGGTCATTCAACCTATAGATGAAACATATTAGCCAGCAGCAATATTAGTTGCATTGCTAATCATTATACTGTACATTGTCGCCATGTTTGATCATTGCCTCTACTTCAACACAACAGCCCTGGCCCGCCAGCTCGAAAGCGAGTGGGCTAAGGCATTTGAGCCATTCGACTTGACGCCACCCCAGGCATTTCTGCTCAGAACTGTATTGGATCAACCGGGTCTGATGCAATACGAGATTGCCAATTCAATGACAATTTCAAGGCCGACGGCAACCCGCGCTCTGGACGGGCTCAAGGCAAAGGGGTTGATCGAACGCAGAAGCTCTGCGCGTGATGGCCGCGAACAGTGCATTTTCCCAACGCCCCCTGCTATTGCGATGCATGCTTCTCTAAATGAAGCGAGCGTGCAAGTAAGCAAGCGACTAAAGAAGTTGCTGGGAGCGGATGTTTTCACTGACACAGTAACCAAAATTCGTGGTGTGCGCTCCGCCCTTAGGTGAGTATTTTTTTATACATGTGGTTGCATAGCTAACTATTGGAGTAAACATCATGATAATGTCACTGCGTAACATGGTAATTCAGCTTGCCGAGGGGAAGAAGTTTGCTTTTCGAGGTGCTCGCGATGTCCGTCTCGAATGCACCGAAGGCAGAGTTTGGCTCACGGCCGAGGGTCAATCAGACGACTTCCTGCTTTCCAAGGGCGAACGACTGCGCATTGAGGGCGACGGACTTGCTCTCATCCAAGGCTTGCCATCCGGATCCGTCCAGCTGGCCAGTATGGCAACCTCTTCAATCCGTCAGGAAAGTCGATTCGACCGGCCTTCCGATCTACGCGCAGTGCGTATAGTTGCATAACTAACTACCAGAAAGAAAATACATGCCTATTCTTAACGTTAGAGTCAGTGCAAAGAAGTCACCTGAACTTACCCAGTCTATCTCCGGCACCCTGCTGGAATTGACATCGCGAATTCTTAACAAGAAGCGGGAAGTAACATCCATCTCCATTGACTACGTTGATCCGAATGACTGGATCGTTGGAGGAAGGTCACTGACTGAACTGGGTAAAAGCAGCATCTATTTCGACGTCAAGATCACTGACGAAACCAACACTAAAGCTGAAAAAGCTCAATACATCCGCGAGGCGTTTGATGCGTTCAGCACATTGCTCGGCAACCTTCATGAAGTAAGTTACATCTACGTCGAAGATGTGCGTGCCACCGCCTACGGATATGGGGGAAAAACTCAGGAATATCGGTACCATTATCCGGTTTGACATGTTTATGATCTACCAATTATCGGGGCTACGTCAAACCAACATCATCGGTGGCATCGTGCCGTGAATGAAATGTAACATCAAGCTGAAGCTCGATTATTGGTACAAGGCAGACACTGAACTACCACCTGCCAAAGCAGGTGGGTTAGCGCAACTAGGCGCAGAGGACTAAAGTCCTCTAGCTCGCGCCAAGTAAAACGCGCAACATCAGCAAGAAGGAACGGATTATGGTTTGTTCCACGCTTGCTGAATTTGCAAGGCTAAAGCTGACCGGCTAAAGCCGGTGGATTTAACCTTGAGATCGACATTAAAAGGATTTATTTACCCTGCAACATCCGCAACCCCCATCCCACTCCGAACCCGGTCACTTCGTTGGTCACGCTGCCCAGCCCGCCCTCGCAGCGGCTTGCGCTGGTCTGCTTTCTTCTTGTGCAACGGCAGCGGCGCGCCGTTTACCCATGCCGCATACACCGCAGCTTCGGCAGCCTGTCGGCGCTGGACTTCATCTCCCTGCACGATGATGGCTATGCCGCCCGGCTGCTCGTCCAGCAGCAACTGCACGGCCTTGCGCACC
>JAJZEQ010000263.1 GCA_021851345.1 Pseudomonadota bacterium | reverse complement strand
CGGTTTCTTGGCTGCTGCCTTCTTTGCTGCCGGCTTCTTAGCTGCTACTTTTTTGGCAGCCGGTTTCTTGGCTGCTGCCTTCTTTGCTGCCGGCTTCTTCGCCGCTACTTTTTTGGCGGCCGGTTTCTTGGCAGCGACTTTCTTTGCTGCCGGCTTCTTCGCCGCTACTTTTTTAGCAGCCGGTTTCTTGGCTGCTGCCTTTTTTGCTGCTGGTTTTGCTTTCTTCTTTGCTACCATGTTGTTTCTCCTTCAATAATGAAAGTTAAAAAATACAACACCTGCGATTGCTACACCTGCACCCCCGGCCCGCGCTCAACTTCGAGCGTGGGCCAAAGCCATTACCTTAAGCCTGGTTCGATACGCGACTCTAATCCCAGGACAACGCGCCACCGGTTTGATATTCCGTTACGCGGGTCTCAAAAAAATTCTTTTCCTTCTTCAGGTCTATCATTTCCGCCATCCACGGGAAGGGATTGGTTGCACCCTGATACAACACGTCCACGCCGATTTGCTGGCAGCGGCGATTGGCGATAAAGCGCAGATACTCCTTGAACATGCCGGAGTTCAGGCCAAGCACGCCGCGCGGCATGGTGTCCTCGGCATAGGCATATTCCAGCTCCACGCCTTTCCGGATCAAGCCGCGCACTTCTTCGCGGAATTCGCTCGTCCACAGGTGCGGGTTTTCCATCTTGATCTGGTTGATCACGTCCACGCCGAAATTCAGGTGCATGGATTCATCGCGCAGGATGTACTGGTATTGCTCCGCAGCGCCGGTCATCTTGTTCTGGCGGCCTAGGGCGAGTATCTGCACAAAACCCACATAGAAGAACAAACCTTCCATGATGCAGGCAAACACGATCAGGCTGCGCAGCAGTTGACGGTCCGCTTCCGGTGTGCCGGTCTTGAATGCGGGATTGGTCAGCGTATCGATGAACGGCAGCAGAAACTCGTCCTTGGCGCGGATGCTGGCCACTTCGTGGTACATGTTGAAGATTTCGCCTTCGTCCAGACCCAGGCTTTCAACAATATATTGATAGGCGTGGGTATGAATCGCTTCTTCAAACGCCTGGCGCAGCAGGTATTGGCGGCACTCCGGATTGCTGATGTGGCGGTAGGTGCCGAGCACGATGTTGTTCGCCGCCAGGCTGTCCGCCGTGGTGAAAAAGCCCAGGTTGCGCTTGACCAGCAGGCGTTCATCTTCGCTCAGCTTGTCGCTTTTCCACAGCGCGATATCTGCGGTCATGTTCACTTCCTGGGGCATCCAGTGATTGGCGCAGGCTGCCAGGTATTTTTCCCACGCCCACTTGTATTTGAACGGCACCAGTTGATTGACATCCGCGTTGCAATTGATAATGCGCTTGTCTTCCACGCGTATGCGCCCGGCCGTTCTGGCTGGAACCGCAGAATCAATCTGTTCCGCCTTCCCGGTGGCCACAACCGGTTTTTTCGTGGGCAGGGCATCAAATGCACCCGCGCGCATCATGCCCGGCGGCATCCCGTTCGGCTTGGTGTCTTCTTCAAAATTCAGCATATTATTGTTCTCCTTATTCCCTAATGTCTAAACAAGGACTGTGGTACGAGGACTGTGGACTGAGTAGAAACACCGTCCCATTTGTGGCCTAGTCCTCAGTCCTCTATTATTATTGGCAGGCCTCACACTTTTCGGTTGTGGCTCCAGCCGCCCCTGCGGGGCTTAACTTGCATAGCAAGTTAGCTTTCGCCGTAATCATGAATGCACGCATGTCACTGACATGCTTCGCATTCAGGATTATCAATCGAACAGAACTGGGCTTCTTCCGCCGCACCGGAAGCGGTTGGAACCGCGTTCAGCGCACCGGCCTTCCCGGTGGATTTTTCCGCCGAAGTCGCTCCCATGGTGCGCAAATAGTAAGTAGTCTTCAGGCCGCGCAGCCACGCCAGCTTGTAAGTCTCGTCCAGCTTGCGGCCGGACACGCCGGCCATGTATATGTTCAGCGATTGCGCCTGGTCTATCCATTTCTGGCGGCGGGATGCCGCCTCGATCAGCCAACCCGGCTCCACTTCGAACGCGGTGGCATACAGACTGCGCAGCTCGGCGGGAATACGGTCTATTTTCGCCAGCGTGCCATCGAAATATTTCAGGTCGGCGATCATCACCTCGTCCCACAGGCCGAGCTGCTTCAGGTCGGCCACAAGGTGCTCGTTGATCACGGTGAATTCGCCGGACAGGTTGGATTTCACGAAAAGGTTCTGGTAGGTCGGCTCGATGCAGGCCGACACCCCGATGATATTGGAGATGGTGGCGGTGGGTGCGATCGCGACGCAATTCGAATTGCGCATGCCGTATTGCTTGATGCGGGCGCGCAAGGTATCCCAATCCATGCTGGCCGACATGTCGACTTCCACGTAGCCCCCGCGTTCCCGGCGCAGCAACTCCAGTGAGTCCTGCGGCAGGATGCCGCGATCCCACAGGCTGCCGCGATACGAGGCATAACGGCCGCGTTCCGCCGCCAGCTCGGTAGAGGCCCAGTAGGCGTAATAGCAAACCGCCTCCATCGAACGGTCGGCAAACTCGACCGCCGCATCGGATGCATAAGGAATGCGCAAATCGTGCAGGCAGTCCTGGAAGCCCATGATGCCCAACCCCACAGGGCGGTGCTTGAGATTGGAATTGCGCGCCTTGTCCACCGCGTAATAATTGATGTCGATCACGTTGTCCAGCATACGCATCGCGGTATTAACGGTGCGGCGCAGCTTGTCGTGGTCGATCTGTCCGGCCTTCTCGTGCCGCTTCCCATCCTTGTCACATTGGGGAAACAGGTGCGCCGCCAGGTTGATCGAGCCGAGATTGCATACGGCAATCTCGCTGTCGCTGGTGTTGAGCGTGATCTCGGTGCACAGGTTGGAGCTGTGCACCACGCCGATATGCTGCTGCGGCGAACGGATGTTGCAGGGATCCTTGAAGGTGATCCACGGATGGCCGGTCTCGAACAGCATGGTCAGCATCTTGCGCCACAGGCCGGCTGCCGGAATTTTCTTGAACAGCTTGATCTCTCCGGTGGCCGTTTTTGCTTCATATGCAGTATAGGCACGCTCGAAATCGGCGCCGTACTTGTCATGCAGGTCCGGCACATTGGATGGCGAAAACAGCGTCCAGTCGCCACCTTCCATGACGCGCTTCATGAACAGGTCGGG
Organism: Pseudomonadota bacterium; assembly: GCA_021851345.1. Taxonomy (GTDB): domain Bacteria; phylum Pseudomonadota; class Gammaproteobacteria; order Burkholderiales; family Gallionellaceae; genus Gallionella. The sequence goes on along the minus strand of JAJZEQ010000263.1, from coordinate 5,926 downwards.
GATCCAGTTGGCGGTATTCATGTCGTGGGTGCGGCGGCGGTCATCGCCGGTGTTCTTGCGCAAATCCAGAAACTCTTCCACATCCAGGTGCCAGGTTTCCAGGTAGGCGCATACCGCGCCCTTGCGTTTGCCGCCCTGGTTCACCGCAACAGCGGTGTCGTTCACCACCTTCAGGAACGGCACCACGCCCTGCGACTGGCCATTGGTTCCCTTGATGTGCGCGCCCAGCGCTCGTACCGGGGTCCAGTCATTGCCCAGGCCGCCGGCATATTTGGCAAGCAGCGCGTTTTCCTTGATGGCCTCGTATATCCCGTCCAGGTCATCAGCCACCGTGGTCAGGTAGCAGGAGGACAATTGCGAACGCTGCGTACCCGAATTGAACAGGGTCGGCGTCGAGCTCATGAAATCAAAACTGGACAACAGGCGGTAGAATTCCACCGCGCGAGCTTCGCGGTCTATCTCGTTCAGCGCCAGCCCCATCGCGACGCGCATGAAGAATGCCTGCGGCAGCTCAATGCGCCTGCCCTCTATATGAAGGAAGTAGCGATCGTACAGGGTTTGCAGGCCGAGATAACCGAACTGAAAATCGCGCTGCGCATCCAGCTCTTTGGCCAGACGCTTCAGATCGAACTGCCCCAGGCGGGCATCCAGCAACTCCGCCTCTATGCCCTGCTTGATGAACTTCGGGAAATAGGTCGCGTAACGCGTCGCCATATCGCCGGGCGCGATCTCTTCCCCCAGCGTTTCGCTGCAAATGGTGTTGAGCAGCAAACGCGCCGTGACAAAATTATAAGCAGGTTCTTTTTCGATCAGCGAACGCGCGGAAAGTACCAGACACTTGCGTACCTCGTGCAGCGCCACACCATCGTACAAATCCTTGAGAGTCAGCTTGATCACTGCCTCCGCGGAAACCACATCGCCGAGACCGGCGCAGGCATCCTGCACCAATCCGGACAGACGCTCCAGGTCGAGCGGACGCACCTCCCCGTCCTCCCCGGTGGTGTTGATAATATGCGCCGGCTCCTTGCTCCTGGATTTGGCGCGGGAACGCGCCCGCTCTTCACGGTATAAAACGTAGGTGCGCGCAACATCGTGCTCGCCGGAACGCATCAATCCCAGCTCAACCTGATCCTGTATATCCTCGATGTGCATCGTCCCGCCATGCGGCTGGCGCCGCATCAGCGCCGCAACGACGCCATTGGTCAGCTGCTCGACCATTTCGCGAACCCGCGCCGAAGCAGCACCCTGGCCGCCGTTCACCGCGATGAACGCCTTGGTCAGGGCAATCGAAATCTTGGAAGGCTCGAACACGACCACCGAACCGTTGCGGCGGATCACCTTGTACTGGTCGAACGGATTGGGGGCGGCGGGAGATGATGAAACAGGGTCGGGAACGTTATTGTCTGGCATCGGAGAGGTTGGAACGCTATCGGTAGCGGCATGCAGCATAGAACTTACCCCCTTGAAATCTTTGTTAACTGCCAAAAAGCCAAAACCACTACATCTAGTATTTTTTTTTGGCTGCGGGCCTAATTGTAGTAGCTAACAAAAATATTGCAAGCGAAAATTTACACGGCCCCCACCCGCCAAATACAATGCGCAGAATTCAGTCTTCGCACAATCCGGCAAGGTAGCGCGCCCAGTCGAAACATGGTCCCGGATCGGTCTTGCGCTGCGGGGAAATGTCGCTATGCCCGGCTATGCCGCGCAGCGGATAAGCTGCGCGCAATGCCACGGTCAGGCGCTGCAGCGCGTCATATTGGGCATCGGTGAAGGGCACGGCATCGCTGCCCTCCAGCTCGATGCCGAGGGAAAAGTCATTGCAGCGCGGCATCCCCTGCCAGCGGGATTCCCCCGCATGCCATGCCCGTTTCAGGCAGGAAACGAACTGAACGATATGCCCGTCCCGGCGCACAAAGAAATGTGCCGATACTTTCAGTCCGGCGATCGCCCGATAATAGGGATGAGCCGCAGCATCCAAAGTATTGCAGAACAGGCGCTGCACACCGTCGCCCCCGAATTCGTCCGGGGGCAGGCTGATGTTGTGAATGACCAGCAATTTGATTTCTCCGGGCGGGCGGTCGTCGCAGTTCGGCGAAGGCAGATAGTCGCAGCCGGCCAGCAAGCCCTGGTCATCGACCTGCAGCAATCCGTCATTCCGCATCGCCCGCCCCATGCGGATCCTTTATCCCCAGCCGTTCCATGCGGTAACGTATGGTCCGGAAGGTCAGCCCCAGCAGTTTTGCCGCCGCCGTGCGATTGAAACCGGTCTGTTCCAGGGCCTCCAGCAGGGCCTGCCTCTCGACCTGGTCCAGGTATTTCGGCAGCGGGTATTTGCTGCTGAGGGACGGGTTGTCGGATTGATCATGCCCCACGGGCACCAGCAGCAAATCCTGCTCCTCGATAATCCCGTCCATGCACATCGCCAATGCCCTTTCGATAACGTTTTCCAGTTCACGCACATTTCCCGGGAAACTGTAGGCCTGCAAGGCAAGCAGCGCATTTGCTGAAAAGCGCACGCCAGTATCGCCGCGCAACCGTTCCAGTATCCGCTGCGCTATCTCCGGAATATCCTCGCGGGATTCGCGCAGCGCCGGCATCTGGATCGGGATCACACTGAGGCGGTAATACAAGTCCTGACGGAATCCGCCTTCCCGAACGCGTTCAGCCAAATCGTGGTGCGTCGCGCTGATGATGCGCACGTCCACAGGCTCTTCGCCGGTGGCGCCGATCTTGCGCACGCGCTTCTCCTGGATCGCGCGCAATAATTTCACCTGCATTGGTAACGGCAGATCGGCGACCTCGTCAAGAAACAATGTCCCGCCGTGCGCCGCTTGGAAAAAACCGTCCCGGTCCTTATCCGCGCCGGTAAATGCGCCTTTCTTGTAACCAAAGAATTCATTTTCCATCAGGTTGCTTGGTATAGCCCCGCAGTTCACTGCGATGAATGGCTGGTCATGCCGCGAGCCGCTCTGCACGATCAGCCGCGCCGCCAGTTCCTTGCCGCTGCCCGATTCGCCACTGATATGCACCGGTGCCTGGCTGCGCGCCACACGCTTGATGAGATCACGAACCTTCTGCATGACCGGTGAATGTCCGAGCAGCATCTTGTCGCCGGAAGGGCCAGCCTGGGGCAGCTTCAGCGCGGATTTCACCAGGGCGCGCAACTGGTCCAGCGAAACCGGTTTGCTCAGGTAGTCGAACGCGCCCGCCTTGAGCGCGGTCACGGCATTTTCCATGTTGCCGTGCGCGGTGATCACCGCCACCGGCACGTCCAGATTATGCTGGGCAATGTGCCGCACCACCTGCAAACCCTCGCCGTCGGGCAAGCGCATATCGGTCAGGCACAGGTCATAACGCCGCGCCGCCAGCCTGGCCAGCGCTTCGCGCACACTGCCGGCCTTGTCCACATCCAGCCCCATCTTGCGCAGCGCCAGCTCCAGCAACTCCAGAATGTCAGGCTCATCATCCACCAGCAACACAACCCGACCATCCGCCCGATAACTATTTGGCATGTTCCTGCCCTCCGCCGTCGCCCGCGTGATTCACGAACGTAATATGAAAGCATGCGCCCGCCGGCCCGTCGACTGCATGGTATTCCAGCCGCGCACCGTTAGCCTCGCACAATTCCTTCGCAATATACAAACCCAGGCCGGTACCCTCGGGGGTGGTGGTAAAAAACGGCTCGAACAATTTGCCACGATGTTCGGGGGAAATGCCGGGGCCGTCATCCCGTATTGCCAGAACCGGCTTCTCTTCCGCGCTCATCGTCAACATCACGCTTCCCGGCAACCCGCTCCCGTAACGCAGCGCGTTGCGGCATAAATTCCACAACACCTGCCGGAAATGCCCGCGATCGAAGGTGACCTCGACGGCGGACATGCCCTCCACCACCATCACTCCCGGCTCAATCCGCTCCGCCAGGGCAAATTCCCCGACAAAGGTTCTCAACATCGCGCCCAGGTCCACAACCTCGGGCTGGACACGGTCGCGCCGGTTCAACTGCATGACATCCTGCACGATCTGATTGATGCGTAGCGTGTTATCCAGCACGATTTGCAGCAAGCGCTGATTCTTGGCATCGCCCTGTTCTTCCTGCATGAGTTCCGCGGCATAGCTGATCGCCGACAGCGGGTTGCGCACCTCGTGCGCAATATTCGCTGTCAAACGCCCCAGCGCCGCCAGCTTGATTTGCTGCGCCTCGGCCTGCACGCGCTGCATGTCCTCCAGAAAAATCACCGCGCCGTGCGCCGCCTCCTGCTCGATCGCAACAAAGCGCAGCCTTGCCTGCAAACCCATATCCAGGTGCAAAATGTCCCGGTTCGAGGCTCCGGTTTGCCTCCATTTCGTATAATGCCAGAACAGCAGCGGGAAACTTTCCGACAATGGGCTGCCCATGCCGGCGATCCTGCGCAGCAGGCGCTCGGCACGAAGATTCATTTGCATGATTCCGCCCAGCCCGTCCACCACCAGCACGCCGTCCTGCATATCCCTCATCACCAGGCGGTTCGCCTCGGACAGGCTGACCAGGTCCCGCCCGCGGCGCTGCGCCAGCTGCTGGCTGTCCACGGCATATTTTGCCAGCGTATGCGCCAGCCAGGCCACCGCAAAATAGGCCATGCACAACAGCCCGACCTGCACATACTGCGAACCATCGGCATCGTCGTGCAGCACCGCGTATGAATGTTCCAGCAGCACGGCCATGCTGGCCAGCGAGGCAAAAAACAGGGTGATCTTTCCGCGGCTGATCAGTCCGGCGGCTGCCAGCGAAACCAGCAGCAACAGGTCGACATTGCTCTTTATCCCCCCGCTGGCATAAGAAAGCACACTGAGCCCGGCTATATCCACGCCCATCTGCATGGCCAGCTGCCAGGTGAATCGCGGCCAACGCAATTGCCACAAGATGACGGACAGCAAAACCGCGACAAGATATAACACGCTTGAACCAAAGAACAGCAGCAGGTGGTGCGCACCCAGCGCCAGCGAAGAACCGAACACTCCCGCAACGAACACAAGGAGACCGGCCAGAGTCAACCGGTAAAAATTGAAATAGCGCAGGGAGCGCCAGAAGTCGACCGGGGCGGGATCAACCGCGAATTGATCGCTCATCGCACCCGGCGCCGGTTTGGGCCGACATCACAAGCATTGTCCCGTTCACTTGCGATAGGCATCACGGTGTTCCGGTCCGCAAAAATAATTCCCGCCGGCATTGATGCTCTCGCTCTTTGGAATATGAATGCCGCAATGCGCGCAACGCACCATATCTTCCGCACCGGGACGGTCTTGCGCGGGGTTGCTCTTGCGGTAGGACTTGAGCAGCAAATAGACCACAACCGCGACGGCGATCAGCATTAACAGACGACTCATTGTTGACTTGCTCCCTGGATAAAATTAAATGGTGTACGCATCACGGCCATTATATTACGCAATCAGCGCAACGCTCTTCACCTGCGCGAACAGTTCCATACCCACCGTCAAACCGAGCTGGTCGCGCGAGCGGCGCGTGATGCGCGACAGCAGCATCTGGCCCCCGCCCACCGCCATGCGCAAGTTCACCCTGTCCTGCCCCTCGTCCCGAATCTCGACTATGCGCGTGGCAAGAATGTTGGTGATGCTGGAACCCTGCGGGGCTGCAGTGGCGACGCTTACATCGCGAGCGAGCACGCGCGCGCGCACCAATGTTCCCGCAGCGTGTTCGACCCTGCCCACCCACAGGCTTCCGCCGGCGAACTCCAGCCGGGTGAGATGATATGCCTCGTCCTGGGCGGCTACTCGTGCCTCGATCACCACCCCGGCATCGTCATAATGGGCAGTCGGCAAATCCAGCCGTGACAGCATTTCGTTGAGCGTGCCATGGGCAATCACGCATCCCTGTTCCAGCAGCACCAGACGGTCGGCCAGACGCGCCACCTCGTCCAGCGCATGG
>JAJZEQ010000052.1 GCA_021851345.1 Pseudomonadota bacterium | reverse complement strand
GACCGCGCCACAATCGGTCGCAACCAGCTTCAGCACCTGCCCGGAAGCCATGTCAGAGAGGGCCTTTTTGGTTTTCAGGATAGGCAGGGGGCAAGACAAGCCGCTCGCATCAAATTCTTTGTCAAAGTTCATTATTTCATCTCCTGCAAGTTATTTAATTACTGCGAAATTGACTTTCGTCATCATGTTGAAACAATGATCACGGTAGCCATTATAGGAATAAGCTGCCAACCAGCGTCCATACCCACAACGGGTTCGTGGAATAACCCATTAGGGTTATTTTAATTCTAGGCGCTCATTCTAGTCACTATTTGCGCTGCGCCAACAACTTGTTGCGCTTGCGCAATTTACCACGCAACCGAATGTACAACACGCTTGCATACCTGCCGGAAACTCCTGGCATTTTCGGCAGATTGGAGTCTTGGCGATGATATACGGTTGAGCGGCCTTCACCACTATGATATTGAGGTCAATGGCGCAGAAGGAGTAGAATCACCCGCTTGCGCAGTTTGGCTAACCAGCAAGCCGGAGAAAAAACAATCAGGATGAACATGGTCGGTGCATTTCCGCTGGATATTGCTGACGCTATTATCGTGTCCTTGATGGCTCTGGGATTGATGGGGCTGGCACTGCAGCACAGCCCGCACCTCATCACCAATATCATTTTTCCGCTTGGCGCGATCGCCTCGCTGGCGCTTGCCGCAACCGGTTTTTGGGCGCTCGGCGAGCCTGTCAGCCATACCGTATTGCCGCTGGGCCTGCCGGGTCTGCCGCTGCACCTCAGTCTCGATCCGCTCTCCGCATTCTTCCTTATCCTGCTGGGTGGGGCATCATTCGGCGTGTCAATATTCAGTGCCGGTTATTTCAAATCCATGCCGGGTAATACGCTGGGATTGCTGTGCCTTGAATATCACCTGTTCCTGGCCAGCATGGCGCTGGTGTTGCTGGCCGACGATGCCTATATGTTCATGGTGGCGTGGGAAACCATGGCCTTGTCTTCCTATTTCCTGGTCACCACCGACCACCATGTTCCCGACATCCGCAAGGCCGGTTTTTTGTATCTGCTGATTGCGCACGTCGGGGCGATCGCTATCCTGCTCAGCTTTGGCGTGATGCAGGGCGGGCATGGCATCGGCGCTTATACCTTTGCGGCGATGCGCGAGGCGCATCTGTCCGCGTTCTGGGCATCGGTGGCGTTTCTGCTGGCGTTGTTCGGCTTCGGCGCAAAAGCGGGTTTATTGCCGCTGCACGTCTGGCTGCCCGAAGCGCACCCGGCTGCGCCTTCGCCGGTATCCGCACTGATGAGCGGCATCATGCTGAAAACGGCGATCTACGGCATCCTGCGCGTCACCTTCGATCTGCTCGCCAATTCGTTAAATGGACAGCAATGGTGGTGGGGTGTACTGGCGCTGGCGCTGGGTCTGATCACCGCGATCTTCGGCGTGATGTTCGCCGCCGTGCAGGGCGACATGAAACGGCTGCTGGCTTATTCCTCGATCGAGAATATCGGGCTGCTGCTGGTGGGGATAGGCCTGGCCATCATCTTCCACGTCTATGGCAAGAACACCCTCGCCGCCCTGTCGCTGACCGCGACGCTGTACCACAGCCTGAACCACGCGTTCTTCAAGAGCCTGCTGTTCGTCGGCACCGGATCTATCCTGCATGCAACCGGCGAGCGCAACATGGGGCGCATGGGCGGATTGATCCATCAAATGCCGTGGGTCGCGGTGCTGATGCTGGTCGGCGTGCTGTCGATTTCCGGCCTGCCGCCCTTCAATGGTTTCGTTTCGGAATGGCTGTTGCTGCAGGCCTTCCTGTTGTCGCCGGGCCTGCCCAACAGTTACATCAATATGCTGATACCGGTGGCTGCGGGAGTGATCGCGCTGGCCGCCGCACTGGCGGCCTATGTGATGGTGAAATTCTACGGGGTCATTTTCCTCGGCCAGACGCGCGGCGAGGCGCGGGAACATGCACACGATGCCGGCATCCCGGAGCGCATCGGGTTAAGCTGGCTGGCATTGGCTTGCGTGGTGCTTGGGCTGGCGCCGGTATATGTGGTGCGGCAACTCGACCTGGTGACGCAGATGCTGGTTGGCAAAGGACTGGGCAATGCCACCCCGGGCTGGCTCTTCCTCGCCCCAGTTGACATGGAGCGAGCCAGTTACAGCCCGGTGTTTTTCCTGCTGGCGGTGCTGGGCGTGATGCTGGTGACCGCGCTGGTGGTGCACTATTTCTATCACGGCCGGTTGCTCCGCGGCCCGGCATGGGACTGCGGCTATCCCGAACAGACTTCGCGCATGCAGGACACTGCCGAGGGATTCGGCCAGCCGATCCGGCGCATCTTCGAACCGTTTTTCCGCATCGAAAGCGAGTTGCCTGGCGCCTTCGATACGCATCCGCGTTATCACGGCCGCAGCGAAGACCGTCTCTGGTACGCGCTGTATCTGCCGGTCAAACGCATCACCGAAAAGCTCTCGTCCTGGGCATCGCTGCTGCAGCACGGGCGCATCCATCTGTACCTGGCATATACTTTTGTGACGCTGCTCGTGTTGCTGGCGTTTGTATGATGAGCTCAAATCAGGCTCTCGGCATCCTGTTGCAAATCTACCAGTCACTGCTGGTCGTGGCGCTTGCGCCTTTGCTGACCGGCTGGGTGAACCAGTGCCGCGCCTGGTTGCAAAACCGCTCCGGGCCCGGCGTGATGCAACCCTATCGCACATTGCGCAAGCTGTTTCACAAGGATGCGGTGATAGCCTATAACGCCTCTCTTCTGTTTCGCGCCACGCCCTATATCCGGTTCGGCTGCATGTGGCTGGCAGCCGCCATCATTCCCATCATCGCGGTGGATCTGCCGTTCTCGCCCGCCGCCGACGTGATCGCGCTGGTCGGCGTGTTTGCGCTGGCGCGGGTGTTCATCGCACTCGCGGCAATGGATATCGGCACCGCATTCGGCACGCTGGGCGCGCGGCGCGAAATGCTGGTGTCTTTCCTTGCCGAACCGGCACTGCTGATGGTGTTCTTCACCGCCTCGATGATCAGCCACTCGACGCAGCTGCCGCGCATCGTGGAAGCGCTGGCGCAGCACCAGTTTGTGCTGTATCCCAGTCTTGCGTTCGCGGGACTGGCTTTCGTGATCGTGCTGCTGGCCGAAAATGCGCGCATCCCGGTGGACAACCCCGCCACGCATCTGGAATTGACCATGATCCACGAGGCGATGATCCTGGAATATTCCGCGCGCCATTTGGCGCTGGTGGAATGGGCGAGCAGCCTCAAGCTGTTCGCCTACATTTCCATAGGCATCGCGCTGTTCCTGCCCTACGGCATTGCCGAGGTGGGTGCGATGGCGGGAAACTGGGGGAGCGCGCTGCCGCTGGCCATAATCGCGCTGCTGGTGAAGATGGTACTGGCCGGTGCCGCGCTGGCTTTGCTGGAAGCGCTGCTCGCCAAAATGCGCATCTTCCGCACGCCGGAGTTTTTGGGCACGGCATTTTTGCTGGCGGTGCTGGGTTTGCTGATACATTTTTTACTGGGCGCATGACGATGCCTTACAGCATACAAATCATCAATCTGCTGGCATCCCTGCTGTTGCTGATCGCGTTCGCGATGTTGTCGCAACGGCGCATCCTGTCCCTGATCAACCTGTTTGCCTGGCAGGGGCTGGTGTTGTCGCTCAGCACCTTTGTGGTGGCATATTCGACAGGCCAGCACCATCTGTACTATTCCGCCGCTCTGACCTTGTTGCTCAAGGTGCTGGTGTTGCCGTGGCTGCTGCATCGCCTGATGCGCAAGCTGAACGTGAGATGGGACGTCGAAACGCTGATCAACATTCCTGCCACGATGCTGGTCGGTATAGGACTGGTGATCTTTTCATTCAACCTGGCCGCGCCAATTTCGCAGCTCTCCGAAAGCATCACGCGCGGCCTGATCGGCATCGCGCTGGCCAGCGTGCTGCTGTCCATGCTGATGATGCTGACGCGGCGCAAGGCCATCCCGCAGGTGGTCGGTTTTCTGGCGATGGAAAACGGCCTGTTCTTCGCCGCAACCAGCGCCACGCATGGAATGCCCATGGTGGTGGAGCTGGGCATCGCGCTGGACGTGCTGGTGGCCACTTTCATTTTCGGCATCTTTTTCTTCCAGATCCGCGAGACCTTCGACAGTCTGGACATTTCCAACATGGAGAAGCTCAAGGATGATTGATTTGGAACTCATGGCACTGCTGCTGGCCCCGCTGACGGGCGGCCTGCTGCTGGCCGCATTCGGTTCGCGCAGCTGGGCGGCGGAACTGAATTCTGCGATGAGTTTCTGCACCCTTATCGCGGCCGTGGTACTGACGATACGCGTGATCGATTCGGGGCCGCAGGTCGCATTCAGCGAGGAATTTTTTATCGACCAGTTCAACGTGTTCCTGGTCGCGCTGACCGCGTTCGTCGCGTTCACCACCTCGCTGTTCTCGCGCCCCTACATGCGCATCGAGCAGCATCACGGCAAGCTGACCATACCGATGCTGCATCTGTACTACAGCATGTACCAGTTGTTCACGCTGGCCATGCTGGTGGCGCTGACTTCCAACAACATGGGCATCATCTGGGTGGCGATGGAGGCAGCCACGCTGACCACCGTGCTGCTGGTCAGCCTGTACCGCACTCCGTCCAGCATCGAGGCGGCGTGGAAATATTTCATCCTGTGCGGCGTGGGCATCGCGCTCGCGCTGTTCGGCACCATCCTGTTGTATTTCGCCGCCGAGCGCGTGCTCGGCGAAGGCGGTACGGCACTGCTGTGGACACATTTGAACCAGGTCAAGGCCGGACTCGAACCCACGGTGCTCAAGCTGGCCTTCGTGTTCCTGCTGGTCGGCTACGGTACCAAGATCGGACTGGTGCCATTGCACAGCTGGCTGCCCGATGCCCATGCGGAAGGACCGACGCCGGTCTCCGCGGTGCTCTCCGGTCTGCTGCTGAATGTCGCGCTCTGTGCGGTGATGCGCAGCAAGGTGTTGGTGGACGGGGCTCTGGGCAGCACGGCCAGCAGGCACTTCGCCGGCAACCTGATGATGGGATTCGGCCTGCTGTCGGTGGTGGTCGCCGCATTGTTCCTGTCGCGCCAAAAGGACATCAAGCGCATGTTCGCCTATTCCTCGATCGAACACATGGGACTGGTCACATTCGCCTTCGGCATGGGCGGGCCGGTCGCCACGTTCGCGGCGATGCTGCACATGACCGTGCACTCGCTGACCAAATCGGCGATATTTTTCGCGGTCGGCCATGCGGTGCAAAAAGCCGGCACCCAGCAGATGGAGAACATACGCGGCATGATGCAAATCAGTCCCACGGTGGGCTGGGGGCTGATGCTGGGCACGCTGGCCATCCTGGGCATGCCGCCGTTCGGCGTGTTCGCCAGCGAATTCCTGATCATCACCACGGCCATGCACGACTATCCGTGGACCACACCAATACTGCTGATCGCGCTGGGCATCGCGTTCGCCGCCATCTTCGGCAAGGTGCAGCCCATGGTTTTCGGCGAAACTACCGCGCGCCGCCTGCCGCACCAACCGGCACTGATCCCGGTGTTTGCGCACCTGCTGCTGGTGCTGATCCTCGGGCTGTATATGCCGCGCTATCTGGCCGACTGGTATCGCCAGGCGGCGGCTTTATTGGGAGGATAAACGATGCCCATCAACCATCCTAATCTTCACCTCACCCAACTCGCCGGCGCGATTCCCGCGTGGTCGGGAAAAATCAAACCCGACGACCTGCAGCCGATCTGCCGGAACGTGCATGACGGCGGCGGCAGGCTGGTGGCATTGTGGGGCAGCGATGATCGTGAACAGGGCAATGGATACGCATTGCATATCGCGCTGGTCAATGAGGCGGGCCTGATCTGTTTGAGCGTGCCCCTGCCTGCCGGACAACCCGCTTATCCGGATATCAGCAGTATCTTCCCGGTGGCTAACCGCATGCAGCGTGCGGCATACGACCTGCTCGGCATTTATGCGCACGAGGGCCGGGATCATCGCAAATGGTTGCGCCACGGCGCATGGCATGGCGGCAGCTTTCCGTTGCGCAAGGATTTTGATCCCGCACCAAGCCGCACCGATGATGCGGACAGCTACCCTTTCGTGCAAGTGGAAGGACAGGGCGTGCATGAAATCGCCGTGGGGCCTGTGCATGCCGGCACCATCGAGCCTGGCCACTTCCGCTTTTCTGTGGTCGGCGAAAAAATGCTGCGCCTTGAGGAACGTTTCGGTTACACCCACAAGGGCATCGAAAAACGTTTCGAAAGCATGAGCCTGCAACAGGGCGAAAAACTCGCCGGACGGGTGAGCGGCGACAGCACGGTCGCCTATGCCTGGGCTTATGCAATGGCAGCGGAGAGCATCGCCGCCGTCACGCCGCCGGACCGCGCACTGTGGCTGCGCGCGCTGTTTCTGGAACGCGAACGCATTGCCAATCACCTGGGCGATCTCGGCTATCTCGGCAACGATGTCGCGTTGTCGTTCGGTTTCACGCAGTTCTGGATTTTGAAGGAGCAGGTGCTGCGCAACAATGGCGCGCTGTTCGGGCACCGCTACCTGATGGACAGCATCATTCCGGGAGGCGTTGCGGCGGACCTGGCGGAACCGGGCAAGCGTACGCTGTTCGAGGAATGCTCCCTGCTGGAGCGCGAGGTGCGTGTGCTGCGCGGCATCTACGAAGAGCATGCCGGGGTGCAGGATCGCTTCATCGGGGCCGGGCGCATCGAGCCCAGGCTGGCTGCCCAACTGGGCTTGTGCGGCCTGGCCGGGCGTGCCAGCTCACAGGCATGGGATACGCGCGTGCAGTTCCCCTGCGCTCCTTATGACCAGCTGGACGTGCAGATGGCGACCTATCGCAACGGAGATGTGGCGGCGCGTGTGATTGTGCGCTTCGACGAGCTGTTCGAATCGCTGCGTTTGCAGCGCGAAATTCTGGCCAGGCTGATGCCCGGCGGGCAGCTGTCGCTGCCGCTGGAAAAACTGCCCGCGCTGGGTTTCGGCGCGGGCATGGTGGAAGGCTGGCGCGGCGAGGTGCTGGTGGCAATACACACCGATAAGGACGGCAATCTCGCGCGCGTGCATCCGCATGATCCTTCCTGGCAAAACTGGCCGGCCCTGGAACATGCGATCATGGGCAACATCGTGCCGGATTTCCCGCTGATCAACAAATCGTTCAATTTGAGTTATTCCGGCCAGGATCTGTAAAGGCGACCAATATGTACCAGCTCATCAAACAGATTATCAAGACTGGCATCAAGACAGATGCCGCGCCGCTGCCGGATGAGACACTGCGTGTAACTGCGCAGCGGCTGCATGAGGAAATCCTGCATGTATTTGGCAGCGCGCTGAATATCCGCCATGTCGATGCCGGATCGTGCAACGGATGTGAGCTGGAGATCCATGCGCTCAGCAACGCCTATTACAACATCGAGGGACTGGGCATCAAATTCGTCGCCAGCCCGCGCCACGCGGACATGCTGCTGGTCACCGGCCCGGTGTCGCGCCACATGGTGACCGCGCTCAGGCGCACTTTTGACGCCACACCGGAACCCAGACTGGTGGTCGCGATCGGCGAGTGCGCCTGCAATGGAGGCATCTTTTGTACTAATGATGGGTCTCCGGATGGCGGGGGTGAAAGCTATGCCAGCTGCGGGCGTGTCGCCAATGTCATTCCTGTGGATGTGGTGGTCGGCGGTTGCCCGCCCACGCCCACTGCAATACTGCAGGGCATACTCACCGCGGTCAGCGCGCAGAAATAATAATTTCCCTGACTTGAAATATCGGCGGCTCGATACCCGTTCCGTGGCGCATCACACACGCACCACCAGTACCGGCCTGTCGGAAAGTCCAACGATCTTTTGTGTGGTGCCGCCAAAGGGCGTCCTGACCACATTGCTTTCGCCATGCCGGCCGACGACGATCAAATCGGTCCCCAGCGATTTTGCAGTTTCGAGTACCTGCTCAAAGGGTTTTCCGAGCAGAATAAGGCTTTTCACCCGGGCCCCGGCAGCGGCAGCCACGGCAACGGTGTGACTGATCGTTCTCTCAACTTCCGTATGCAGTGCCGGCGTGTCATGCTGGATGACGCTGATGATGGTGAGCGGCAGATTGCACTGGACCGCGATCGCGGCGGCTACTGTGGCGACATGTTCGGCCGCCATCGAGGTGTCAATTGCCGCCATTACACCGTGCGACCACATGCCCGAAGCGCGCGGCACAAACATCACGTGACATGGCGCGTGGCCAACGACCTTGCTCACCGTCTCGCCTATCAGCAGGTTGGACAGGAAACTGCGCTTATCGCGCCTGTGAATGACGATAAGATCCGACTTGCGCTCGGAGGCCTCGTCGACGATTTCTTGGTAGGGTTCCTCGCCCCGCCGGGCAAGAATATCCAGCCGCACTCCCTGTTTTTTTGCGCTGGCGCGCAACTCGGCTATCTTCGCAGCTGCCTCGCGTTCGGCTACAACGGCCAGTTCCGGCGCAACGATTTCATATTCCGGATTGCTCACTACCGGCACGACTGCCGCCAGCGGAACACCGCATATGCGCGCCATCTCAAAGGCAACGCGCTCGGCGCCGCTGTCAAACTCGGTATGTTCGGTAGCAAGCAGGATGTGATCAAAGGGATGTTTCATGGCAATTTCAATGTGCAGTAAAGAAGCCGGAGGCTGAAACAATCAGCACGGCCACCTCCAGGGTACAGATCATGAGATAGGTGAAGTTCCTGCTTTTTGCGTAGTCGGGCATGACAGCCAGAATGCAGGCGATGGAGCAAGCAGACAGCATGGCGATGCCGAGCAGGCTGGCGGAATCGCCCTTGCCCATCATGAACAGCCAGCTCCAGCCGGTCTGCATGCCGGTCGCCCTGAGGAATTCGGAAGCGGACAGCCCCCACAGTTGCGGCAGTTGCTGGAGCGGGATGTTCGCAGGCAGCCAGCCGAACATGTAGAAAATAAAAGTCGCGATCAGCACGATGAAGCCGGCCAGCGTGCACCAGTGCAGCACCGTGGCATAGCGCAATTGTTCGGGATGGGGTTTGTGTCTGCTTTCCATTTTTAATTCATGTCCAGATGCCGAGGCCCTTGAGCAGGGTGCGCACGCCGGCGAACAGCAGGATCGCGAGCCCCATGTT
>JAJZEQ010000273.1 GCA_021851345.1 Pseudomonadota bacterium | reverse complement strand
GAATATCCTTTTACCTGGTTAACCCCGCGTACAAAAGCGTAAGCTTTTAGCTGCGGCCACCACTTCGCGGTTCAACCTGCTTAAGCAGGTTAGCCTCCGCCGAAAACTTCCGCATAACCGGTTATCTTGTCAGCCCGGCATATAGTAGCGGAAGCTTTTCAGGCAGACGGGCAATCTGGTCAACAATCATATAATTTTTGGCGCCAAATATTCTCGAAACATACTGGTCAGCACGCGGATCCAGGGTCATGCAGAATGTTGAAATCCCCTTTCTGGCGGCATTTTCCACCGATTTTTTGGCATCGTAACGGAGATACTGCGGATCGCGCACGTCGACGTCCGCCGGTTCACCATCAGTAATCACCATCAGCAGTTTCTTGCTGGTTTGCTGGTTATTCAGATAATGCGTGGCATGGCGAATCGCTGCGCCCATGCGGGTAGACAACTGTCCTGTCATGCCGGCAAGTCTTGATTTTGGCAATTCGTTGTACGGTTGTTCGAAATCCTTGAAGCGGTAGTACTCCACATCGTGCCGGCCATCGGAACAGAAACCATGAATTGCGAAGGGATCGCCGATCTTGCTGATCGCGTCGGACAGTAACACACACGCCTGGCGAGTCAGATCCAGCACCGACTGGTCTTGCCCCAGTATTTTTTCGTTGGTCGACTCGGACAAATCCAGCAAAACCATCACGGAAATATCGCGCACCTTGCGCACCGAGCGCATCATGACACGCGGGTCCGGTTGCAGACCCATGCGGAAGTCTATCATGCTGCTTGTCGCGGCATTGATGTCGATCTCATCCCCATCTTCAAGTTTGCGGATGCGCTGTACACCCTGGGGTTGCATCGCATCCAGCAGAAATTTCAGGCGTGATGCGATCTGCTTGTTGTCCGCAGTAATCTGATCGATCACCTGCAAATCACCTGCTTTGGAGCGCTTCTCCATAACCGTAGCCCAGGCCGGACGTTCGAGCTGAATCTGATAATCCCACTCCGAGTAATGGAAGGGTTCGGACATGGGCTCTTTGCCTTCGGACTCGTTATAGCTGACACCATTGTCTTCGTAGGGAAAAAATTCTTCCGACATGACCCAGATTTCCTGAGCGTCATCACCCGCAGTTTCGCAATCAATCTCATTGGCAAACTCTGTTACCGACACATGCCTGCGCACCTGCTTGACCGTCTCAAATCCTGCCGATTGTGATTTGTTGAAATCGAATTCCTCAAATTCCCAGAAATAACGGTTGTCGTCGCGATAAGGCGCCCTCAATATATCGGTGCGGGGGTTAAAGCCTAAGCGTTTTTCCAGCAAACCATGCGCCAGTGCCACACCGATTTCCCAGGAGATCGTGTTATCTGTCATGCGGTCGGCGGCCTGTGCGAACAATGCGCGACCCTGTGCAATCCAGGGGTCGTCATCCTTGTACTCACTGTCCAGCAAGGCGCGCGCAAGACGGTTTAAATAATCACCCGCCGAGTTCGCCTGATCGGCTTGTACCTTATGCAATCTGGCCCAAACTTTCTTCAGTCCCGGAAACGCACGTATCGAAAGTGTTTCTACACGCGCATCTTCAATCACGCTGATAACCGCCATCTGCAGGGGGTTGAGCGTTTCGGCAGAAATTGGCACCGTGGTATAAACCAGATGTGCCGCGCAATGAGCCGCCGTGGCCCGGTACAACTCCAGGCCCGGCACTCCTTCATAATCATCAAAGGCATCCGGCAAATGCAGGAAGTAGTCTTCGATAAAAGGCTTGTAACCCTCTCGCGATTCAAAGTCACCGCTGGTGGGGCGCATAAAAAAATCACGCGCCCACAGCGCGCGCAAATACATATTGATACGCCGCTGTACATCGATAAACAGCGTACCTTTGCGCTCTTTCTGGAGCATGGCCAGCGACTCTTTGGATTTCAGGCTGAAGTAGCTGATCTGCTCTTCAAAGTTGGTTTTATGTGCATGTGCTCCCCAGGTTGCCCAGCGCCTCAAGCCGCCCAGAGTCAGTTGCCCCAACAGCGTTTCCAGGTTTTCCATCATCGGACGCAAGCCTCGCGGCACCTGGTTGAGCAGGGTGTTGACCAGCTGCAAATAAGCGCCGAACAAGGAAGCATCTCCCAAACGCTTTGCGGCGGTGGGTGCGGAGGCGATGATAGCCTGCAGCACTGCGCCGCTGGTTTTTGAAGCCAATGCCATCACGGTGTCGAGCAAGTCCACCACGGAATCCTCGCCAATTTCTTTGGCAATACTGGGCGCGCTCTCGATAAATGTTATGACTAGCTCACTGCCACGCCCCAGGCTTTTGAGTGAACGCGCGCCCTGTACGTAGTTTTCCAGGCCTTGCGCAGAGAAGACACGCGCCGCCTCATACCACGAAGACTGTAAAATCTCACTGGCATGCGAACCTAACTCCTCAAGTAACTCGCTATGGTGTTCTAATGAGAGCGTCATGATTGTTTTCCTGGTGATGGCCGGGTGATATTGCGTAGCATTAAGCCGTGATTAGAAAAAGGTCGTGACGGCAGCATCCAGTGCATCTCGCATATCGGGATCATCCGTAATCGGCCTCACCAATGCCACACGGCAAGCGGCTTTAGCTTCCACACCCTTGGTAATCAAATTGCCCGCGTAAATCAGCATGCGCGTTGAAATACCTTCGTCCAGACCGTGTCCTTTGAGATTACGTGCACGTTCTGCAATTGACACCAGCTTGCCTGCGACTTCCGGCGTTACTTTGCTTTCATGCGCGACGATTTCGGCTTCGACATCATGTGCCGGATAGTTGAAATCAAGCCCGCCAAAGCGCTGCTTGGTGGATTGCTTCAAGTCCTTCATCAGGCTCTGATAGCCGGGGTTGTATGAAATAACCAATTGGAAATCGGGATGCGCGTTAATCAGCTCGCCCTTTTTTTCCAGTGGCAATACGCGACGGTTATCGGTCAGCGGATGTATGACTACAGTGGTGTCCTGGCGCGCTTCCACCACTTCATCCAGATAGCAAATTGCGCCTTCCCGTGCGGCGATTGCGAGTGGGCCATCCTGCCAGCGGGTACCTTGCGCATCCAGCAGGAAACGCCCCACCAAGTCAGATGCAGTCATGTCCTCATTACACGCTACGGTGATCAACGGTCTTTTCAGTTTCCACGCCATATATTCAACAAAGCGGGTTTTGCCGCAACCGGTTGGGCCTTTCAGCATCATAGGCATACGCACCGAGTAGGCAGCTTCGTATAAATCCACTTCATCAGCAACCGTACGGTAATAAGGTTCTTTCTCGATTCTGTATTGCTTGATTATGTCGCTCATATCGTTTTCCTTTTCTTGGGTTGTCCCAGAAAAAATCCCCGCAACCTTGCGGCAACGGGGATTTATCTGGATTGCCCGTGCCCGGTTAAACTGTCTTGCCGCGGAAAATTACCATGTTCGTGCCTTGCGATTGCCTGAAGTTATCATAAGCAAGCAGGCGAATGTGGTTGTTGGGGTTAGCCTTGCGACATGCCTCCGCTTCCTTTAATACAACATCCACATTGGTTTCACCAAACATTGGCAGTTTCCACATGTACCAATAGTTGTCCATCAGATGCTCAGGCTCTGTGTGCTCCAGACCCGGATTCCAGCCCTTCTTGACGATGTATTCAATCTGCTTTCTGATCTGCTCGGTAGTCATCTGTGGCAGATATGAAAAAGTTTCGAATTTACGGCTGGCTGGATCACTGACGCGTGACTTGTAATCTTGCATTTCACTCATGACGATATTCCTTTAAATAAATTAAATTAAGATCAGGCGCGTATTCGAGGCGCCCGAATCAAAGCTTACTTGTGTGCTACGTCCAGCTTGTCCACTGTGTCGAATTCGAACTTGATCTCTTTCCAGGTTTCCATCGCGATTTTCAGTTCCGGGCTGCTGGCTGCTGCCTTGGTCAGAATGTCCTTACCTTCTTTTTCCAGTTCACGGCCCGAGTTACGTGCTTCCACGCAAGCTTCCAGTGCCACGCGGTTGGCTGCTGCACCCGCTGCGTTACCCCATGGGTGACCCAGTGTGCCGCCACCAAACTGCAGGCAGGCATCGTCGCCGAAAATGTTAACCAGCGCTGGCATGTGCCAAACGTGTATACCACCGGATGCAACAGGGAATACGCCCGGCATGGAGCCCCAATCCTGGTCAAAGAAGATGCCGCGAGCGCGGTCTTCCTTGATGAAGCTGTCACGCATCAAGTCAACAAAACCCAATGTCGGTGCGCGATCGCCTTCAAGCTTGCCTACAACGGTACCGGAGTGCAGGTGGTCACCGCCGGACAGGCGCAGCGCCTTGGCCAGGACTCGGAAGTGAATACCATGGTGCGGGTTGCGGTCGATCACACCGTGCATCGCGCGGTGGATGTGCAGCAGCATGCCGTTGTCACGACACCAGTTAGCCAGACCTGTGTTAGCGCAGAAACCGCCAGTCAGGTAGTCATGCATGATGATAGGCGCGCCGATTTCTTTTGCGTATTCAGCACGCTTGTACATTTCTTCAGGTGTTGGAGCTGTCACGTTCAGGTAGTGACCTTTACGCTCGCCGGTTTCACGTTCTGCTTTCAGTGTCGCTTCCTGCACGAAGTCAAAACGGGCACGCCAGCGCATAAAGGGTTGGCTGTTGATGTTCTCGTCGTCCTTGGTCAGATCCAGACCACCGCGCAAACATTCGTAAACCGCGCGACCGTAGTTCTTTGCAGACAGGCCCAGCTTGGGCTTGATCGTGCAACCCAGCAATGGACGGCCATACTTGTTCAAAATGTCACGTTCCATCGTAATACCTTGTGGTGGACCACCGCAGGTCTTGACGTAGGCGATAGGGAAGCGCACGTCTTCCAGACGCAATGCACGCAATGCCTTGAAGCCGAACACGTTACCCACCAAGGAAGTGAATACGTTAACAACCGAACCTTCTTCGAACAGGTCGATCGGGTATGCTACGAATGCGTAAAAACAGGTATCATCGCCGGGAACGTCTTCGATGCGGTAGGCGCGGCCTTTGTAGTGATCCAGGTCAGTCAGCAAATCTGTCCAAACTGTGGTCCATGTGCCGGTTGAAGATTCAGCTGCAACGGCTGCTGCGATTTCTTCACGTGACACACCTGCTTGAGGTGTAATTTTGAAACAGGCCAGAATATCTGTATCCTGAACCTTGTATTCAGGTTCCCAATAAGTCTGCCTGTATTCCTTAACACCTGCGTTGTATGATTTGACTGCCATCGAAATACTCCTTGCATAGTTGAAACAGTTCGCCTTTCACTCCGGAAAGGCCCGTGGCTCAGTTGAGCGTGTTGGCACTATAGAGAAGGTTAACCATAAATAATAATTGTATTTACGGATGATAACGATAGACTGCGGTCAATGGTATATTTTGGTAAAAAATCATCATGAAGAATGCGTCTTTGCGCCAGCTGCAGGTGTTCGAGGCTGTAGCGCGCCATCTAAGCTTTACACGAGCGGCTGAAGAGCTGTACACGACACAGCCTACTGTTTCGATTCAGCTCAAACAGTTGACGGACATCGTTGGGCAGCCGTTGCTGGAGCAGGTCGGCAAAAAGATATACCTGACTGATACCGGGCGAGAATTGCTCAAAGTCTGCCGAGAGATTTTCGATGGTCTGGATCGGTTCGGGATGCTGGTGTCAGACATGAAGGGAGTGAAGGCGGGAAAACTGCGCCTGACTATCATCACCACCGCCAAATATTTTGTACCGCGCCTGCTCGGATTATTTTGCCAGCGTTATCCCGGCATCGATGTGTCGCTCAAGGTGACCAACCGCGAGCGGGTGTTGCAGCGCATGGCCGACAACGTGGACGACTTGTACGTGCTCGGCCAGCCACCTGAACACATGGATGTGGAATTCGAGTCTTTCCTGGAGAATCCGCTGGTGGTGCTGGCCGAGCGCAATCATCCGCTGGCGGCAAAGAAACATATCCCGCCGCAGCGTCTGGAGGAAGAGCAGTTTCTGATGCGCGAACCGGGCTCCGGTACCCGTCTGGCCACTGAGCAATTTTTCCGCGAGCATGGTTTGAAACTCAAGGTCAGAATGGATCTGGGCAGCAACGAGGCTATCAAGCAGGCGGTAGCGGGCGGGCTGGGCATTGCCGTGCTGTCGGCACATACCCTCGCACTGGAGCGCAGCATCGATGACCTGACCATACTTGATGTCGACGGCTTTCCGATCCGTCGCCAATGGTACTTGGCTTACCCCAGAGACAAACAATTATCGGTGGTCGCGCAAGTCTTTCTTGAATTCCTGCACGCGGAGAGCAAGCTGCTGGGCGAGAAATATTTGCGGGGCATCACCGGCTTTCCTGCCCAGGATCACGCGGCAAAGAAAAAATAAAAAATCAGGATGGCGGTCAGGTCTGGCGTTTGAACTGCCGGGTATTCAAAATCCCTGTCGTTTAAATCAGGGAAGTTGCGCTGCTACCCCTTGGTCTTCGTCAAAAACACCGTGACTTCCTCGCGGTCATGATATAGCTGTTTCGCCATCATCCGGTAATTGATGCCTTCGTCATCCAGTTGTTTGCGGATGCCGCCCAGTGCACTGTCGAGCGCGGCGACACGCTGCTTCATCGGCAATTTCAAATTGAAGATGGCGTGTTTGCACCAGCCTGCCGCGAACCAGGAGCCGATCAGCGTTGCGACCTTGGAGGGTTTGTCCACCATGTCGCATACCAGCCAGTCCACCGCCTTGCGCGGCGCGTATTTGAAGCCGTCCTGCTTGAGATGTTGCACCAGCGGGTGATTGGCCAGCTCACCCTTCATGGTGCCGTTGTCCACCGCGGTCACGCGGATGTTGCGCTTGACCAGTTGCCAGGTCCAGCCGCCCGGCGCCGCGCCCAGGTCCACTGCCTGCATGCCCGGTCTCAACAAGCGCGTCTGTTCGCTACGATCCATGAATACTGCTATTGCCTCGGCAAGTTTCATCGTGGAGCGGCTAGGCGCCTCGTCAGGCATGGTTTGGCGGACGATACCCATGATCGCCTCGGCGCTGTTGCGCGGGTCGCTAGTGCCGATCAGGACTGAATTCTTGTCCGGGAAGAAGACATGCAGACGGGTGGCGTGGGGATCGTCCTGCAAGCGTCCCTGTTCGCGCAGCGCAGTCTCCAGCAGCGGCTGGAAGCGGCGCGTAAAAGTAGCCAGCAGCTTGCCGTCGTTGGTGTCCGGCGCTTCCAGCCACAGCGTGCCGAATGTGCCGGGCAATGCGGCGACCGCATCCAGGATCGGCGTCAGACGGTCGCGCTCCGGCAACGCAGTGATGCTGTGATGCAGGCGGATCAGCTGGCGGGTGAAGATCAGTTCGCGCCATGACAGCTTTTGTTCGTTAAGCGCGACGACGACATAGCCGCTGTCGGCGATGATCGCCGGCTGTTCCGTATCTATGATGGGTTTTTGTTGCTTCGCCTGGCGCAGCGCTTCCTGCGCGCAATCCTGCTCGAAACCGGGGCGGCAATACAGCAGCCAGTCAATTTGTGAATGTTTTTTAGTTCCGGCATAACGCGGCTTTGCCTCGTTAGCCTGCACTGAAACTCCGTTTGAGTTTGTGTGTGGAGTCGTTTTCATGTGCGCATTGTGGCACAGCTTGGGAGGCTGGCTCGAAAGTGGTAATATCCGCGCCTTATTTTTGGCAGGGATATGATGGGCAAGCACTACGATTTGATCGTGTTCGACTGGGACGGCACGGTGATGGATTCTACCGCGGTGATTGCGGGTTCTATACAGGCCGCGTGCCGCGATCTGGGTTTGAATGTTCCCGATGATGAAACCGCCCGCCACGTGATCGGTCTCGGACTGGATCAGGCGTTGCACTATGCGGTGCCGGAGCTGACTGATGCGAAGCGCCCGGCTCTGGTAGAACGCTATCGCCATCATTTTCTGGCACAGGATGAGGCGATTCCGCTATTCGATGGCGCACGGGAAACGATAATGGAATTGCACGAAGCGGGTTATCAATTGGGTGTGGCAACCGGCAAAAGCAGCAACGGGCTGGACCGGGCTCTGGAAGCAACCGGGCTGAAGGGATATTTTCATGCCACGCGCACGGCGGACCGGACTTTCTCGAAACCCAATCCCGCCATGCTGTTTGAACTGATGGATGAATTGGCTGTCAGTGCCGGGCGCACTCTGATGGTGGGTGATACCACCCACGATGTGCAAATGGCGCAGAATGCCAAGGTGGACGTGGTGGCGATGGGGCACGGTGCGCATCCGCCGGAACAATTGCAGGAATTGAATCCGCTTGCGCTGGTGGGTGATTTTGCTGAATTGCGTTCGTGGTTCAGGGTTAACGCTTGACGAATTTTACAAAGGAATTGTGATGTCAGATCAAAACAACTGGGAACGCGGCGTGCTGGAAAAACTGGCGATGTCGGCCCTGCAGGAGCAGCGCCGCGCGCGGCACTGGAGCATATTCTTCAAAGTGCTGACGCTGGGATTCATGTTCACCATCCTGTTCATCTTCATGGGCTGGATAGGGAAAAATGATGTCACGCTGAGTTCGGGGAAGCACACCGCGCTGGTGGATATGCAGGGCGTGATTGCATCGGACAGCATGGCGAGCGCGGACAATATCATTCCCAGCCTGCAGGATGCATTCAAGGACAAGGATACCAAGGGCGTGATCCTGCGCATCAACAGTCCCGGCGGCAGTCCGGTCCAGGCCGGGCAGATCAATGACGAGATCCTCCGCCTGCGCGCGCAGTATCCGCAGATCCCGCTGTATGTGGTGGTGGACGATATATGCGCGTCCGGCGGTTATTACGTGGCCGTGGCTGCCGACAAGATATTTGTCGACAAGGCGAGCCTGATCGGTTCCATCGGCGTGCTGATGGACGGCTTCGGTTTCACTGGCGCCATGGCGAAGGTGGGCGTGGAACGTCGATTGATCACGGCGGGCGCCAACAAGGGTTTCCTCGACCCGTATTCTCCGCTCAATCCGGCACAGCAAGCTTATGCCAAGCAGATGGTCGAGGAAATACACCAGCAGTTTATCAAGGTGGTCAGGGCGGGCCGCGGCAAACGCCTCAAGGAAACGCCGGATACGTTCAGCGGACTGGTATGGAACGGCCAGCGCGGCGTGGAGATCGGCTTGGCGGATGGCTACGGCACCGTGGATTCGGTGGCGCGCGATGTCATCAAGGCCGAGGATATCGTGGACTACACAGTGAAGGAAAACTTTGCCGACCGTCTGGCTAAACGCTTCGGC
>JAJZEQ010000168.1 GCA_021851345.1 Pseudomonadota bacterium | reverse complement strand
GATTAAGTCAGGAAAGCAGGGATGAATTCATGGAATGGATTATGCCACAGCGTTGGTTGGCGACATTGGCGCGGGATCCGCGAACCCGTTTCATCGCCTGCCATTTCGATAAAAACGGGGGGCAGATTTGCATCTGCCCCCCGTTTTATTTTTTGCCCGTCTTTTACTTTTTCTTGTTCTCTATCATGGTGTGCATGATGGGCGCGAGAATGATTTCCATGGCATGGCTCATCTTGCCGCCGGGCACGACCAAAGTGTTGGCGCGTGACATGAAGGAGTTGGGGATCATCGCAAGCATGTAGGGGAAGTCCACTCCCCTGGGTTCGCGGAAGCGTACCACCACGAAACTTTCGTCCGGGGTCGGAATGTCGCGGGCGATGAACGGATTGGAGGTGTCCACGGTCGCCACTCGCTGAAAATTGATGTCGGTGCGCGAAAATTGCGGGGTGATGTACTTGATGTAGTCCGGCATGCGGCGCATGATGGTATCCACCGTCGCTTCGGCCGAATAGCCGCGCTCTGCCTCGTCGCGGTGTATCTTCTGGATCCATTCCAGATTGACCACCGGCACCACGCCGATACCCAGATCCACATGTTTGGCAGCATCCACCTTGCCATTATCGGTAACCAGGCCGTGCAGGCCTTCGTAGAACAGCAGATCGGAGCCCTTCTCGATATCTTCCCATGGCGTGAATACGCCGGGCTTCAGATCCTTGAGCTTGAAATGCTTGTTGTGCAGTTCGGCCTCGGCATCGCTATGCACGTAGTAGCGGCGCTTGCACATGCCGGTTTTGCCGTAGACCTTGAAGGTTTCCTCGATCTTGTCGAAATGGTTGGCTTCCGGGCCGAAGTGGCTGAAGCTGTTGTTGCCGCCCTTCGCGGCAGCGGCAGCGGCTGCGCGAAAAGCCATGCGGTCCAGACTGTGCAGGCTGTCGCCTTCGATGACCGCAGCCGTGATCTTTTGGCGGCGGAAGATATTTTCAAAGGCACGTTTTACCGTTGTGGTGCCGGCACCGGATGAACCGGTCACGGCAATCACGGGATGTTTGCGGGACATAGTCGAACTCTCCTGAGGGGATTTATAAAAATTTTAGGCAGCGATTCTAGCAGAATGCCTTCCTTTCATATAGCGGCACTGTTCTGGACGAACGATGCCGCTATAATGGCGGCCTCGCCGAAACCATGCACAGACCAAATGCAACAGGATTACCAGCCGAAGAAGATCGAAGCCACCGCACAGCAGCACTGGGAGCAGACCCGGGCATTCCACGCAACGAGGGACGCGGGCAAGCCCAAGTATTACTGCCTGTCGATGTTCCCCTACCCTTCCGGCAAGCTGCATATGGGCCATGTGCGCAACTACACGATAGGCGATGTGCTGTCGCGCTGGCACAAGATGCGCGGCTACAACGTGCTGCAGCCCATGGGCTGGGATGCGTTCGGCCTGCCCGCGGAAAACGCCGCGATCCAGAACAAGGTGCCGCCCGCACAGTGGACTTACGACAACATCGCCTACATGAAGCAGCAGCTGAAGTCGCTGGGCTTCGCGATAGACTGGTCGCGCGAACTGGCGACCTGCAAGCCGGACTACTACAAGTGGAACCAGTGGCTGTTCCTGCGCATGCTGGAGAAGGGCATCGCCTACAAAAAGACCCAGGTGGTGAACTGGGACCCGGTGGACCAGACCGTGCTGGCCAACGAGCAGGTGATAGACGGGCGCGGCTGGCGCACCGGCGCCATCGTCGAGAAGCGCGAGATTCCCGGATACTATCTCGGCATCACCCAGCTCGCCGAAGAACTGCTGGCCGACCTGGACAAGCTGCCGGGCTGGCCGGAGCGCGTCAAGACCATGCAGGTCAACTGGATAGGCAAAAGCACGGGCGTTCGCTTTGCCTTCACCCACGATATCCGCGATGCAGCAGGTGCAGCCATCAATGACGGCAAACTGTGGGTGTTCACAACGCGCGCCGACACCATCATGGGCGTGACTTTCTGCGCCGTGGCTGCCGAGCATCCGCTGGCAGCACATGCCGCACAAACCAACAAGGAACTCGCTGACTTCATAGCCAGGTGCAAGCACGGTTCCGTGATGGAAGCCGACATGGCGACGATGGAAAAAGAAGGCATGGACACCGGACTGAAAGTGGTGCATCCGCTGACCGGCGAACAGGTGCCGGTATGGGTGGCCAACTACGTGCTGATGAGCTACGGCGACGGTGCGGTGATGGCGGTGCCGGCGCATGACGAGCGTGATTTTGGATTTGCAAAGAAATACAGCTTACAGATAAAGCAAGTAATTGCCAGAGCCGAAATTGCTGACGACGCTGATGCCATCGAATACTATCGATTTGACACGAGTGATTGGAAGGCTTGGTATGCGTTCACCACCAACACTCAAACAATCAACTCCGGTAAGTACAACGGCTTCGGCTTTGAAGCTGCGGTGAATGCCATCGCCGCCGACCTTACCGCCAAAGGGCTGGGCGAGAAGAAAGTACAGTGGCGCCTGCGCGACTGGGGCATCTCCCGCCAGCGCTACTGGGGCTGCCCGATTCCGATCATCCATTGCGACAGCTGCGGTTCCGTGCCGGTGCCGGACGATCAGTTGCCGGTGAAGCTGCCGGAAGACTGCGTGCCGGACGGTTCAGGCAATCCGCTGCTCAAGCGCGCCGACTTTTTGAATTGCACCTGCCCGAAGTGCGGCAAGCCGGCGAAGCGCGAGACCGACACGATGGACACCTTCGTTGATTCGAGCTGGTACTACGCCCGTTACGCGAGCGGATTCAAGAACGACGCGATGGTGGACGAGGAGACCGGTTACTGGATGCCGGTGGACCAGTACATCGGCGGCATCGAACACGCGATATTGCACCTGCTCTACTCGCGCTTCTGGTGGAAAGTGATGAAAAAAGTTGGTGTGTTGGGCGTTCGCCCCCTCCCCAACCCTCCCCCGGAGGGAGAGGGGACGAATGGCGCGCTGCGCACGGCCCAAACCCTTGACGAGCCGTTCGCGAATCTTTTGACGCAGGGCATGGTGCTCAACCACATCTACTCGCGCCGCACCGACAAGGGCGGCATCGAATACTTTGCACCGGACGAAGTGGAAATCATCCATGACGCGGCCGGTAAAATTGCGGGCGCAAAAGCCCGTATCGATAACCAGCCGGTCGAGTTCCAGGGCATGGGCACGATGTCCAAGTCCAAGCGCAACGGCGTGGACCCGCAGGCGTTGATCGAGCAATACGGCGCCGACACCGCGCGCCTGTTCATGATGTTCGCCGCGCCGCCGGAGCAGACGCTGGAATGGGCCGATTCCGGCGTGGAGGGCGCGTACCGCTTTCTGAAGCGCGTGTGGGCTTCTGCCACCGAAAACCAAGAGTTTATCCGTCAAGGACTTGATCTCTCAATTGAGTGGAGCAACGCATCCGCTGAATTTAAAGACGCAAGAAGGGAAATCCACTTGTTGTTACGACAAGCCAACTACGATCTCGGCAGATTGCAGTTCAACACAGTTGTTTCCGCGACAATGAAGATACTGAATACGATTGAGCGGTTTCCCGGACCAATGGCCAAGGTTGAGCAAGGTAGCCCGAAGCAGGCCCTTGTATTTCCTGCACTGATTTCAGAATCATTCTCGATTTTGTTGCGCCTGCTGTCGCCTATTTGTCCACACATCACCCATGCGCTGTGGCGGGAGCTCGGTTACGGCGACGAGATCCTGCACGCCTCCTGGCCCGAGCCGCTGGCAGCGGCGCTCGAACAGGACGAGATCGAACTTGTGCTGCAGGTAAACGGCAAGCTGCGCGGCAGCCTGCGCGTGGCGAAGGATGCGGACAAGGCGACGCTGGAGCAGTTAGCCCTAGCGCACGATGCGGTGCAGAAACAACTCGCCGGCGGCACGGCAAAGAAGATCGTTGTCGTGCCCGGCCGCCTGATCAACGTCGTCATCTAGGAACTGATCTTGCGCTCATCTACGCAATTACTCGCCCTGCTGCTGGTCACCCTGTTGCTGGGCGCATGCGGCTTTCATTTGCGCGAACAGGCGGCGATGCCATTCAAATCTATTTATGTGGAAACAGGCAACCCGAAGTCACCCTTTATAGCCCAGATAAGGTTTGGCCTAGATTACGACAAAGTAGCTCAGGCAGCGTCTGCCAAAACGGCGGATGTCGTGCTGCAAATCGTTTCTGAAAGTTCCGAATTGCAAATCCTTACCCTGGATAACACGGGTCTGGTTAGCGAGTACCGGCTGGTTTACCGGGTTTCCCTGCGCGCTTACGACAACAAGAAGCAGGATTGGATACCCGCGACAGTAATGGAGCTGCACCGTGATTTTTTCTACGACAACTCGCTGGTTCTTGCCAAGTCGTCGGAGCAGGATCTGCTTGCCAGAAGCATGTACAAGGAAATGGCGCAACAAATATTGCGTCGTCTGAGTCTGGCCAAACCACAACCCCAGTAGCCCATGATGATCACCAGCGAAGACTTGCAGGGCCATCTCGCCTCCGGCACTTTGAAGCCGCTGTATGTGGTGTATGGCGGCGGGTTATTGCTGGCGATCGAGGCGGCGGACAGTATTCGAGCGGCAGCGCGGGCAGCCGGATATATCGAAAGGGAAATATTCACCGCGGAGCAGCATTTCAAATGGAGCGAATTGCGCAATAGTGCACAAAGCCTGTCGCTGTTCGCCTCTCGCAAGGTAATGGATATACGTATCCCGTCGGGCAAGCCCGGAACAGAGGGCGGGCAGGCATTGCAGGACTATTGCGCCAACCTGAGTGAAGATATACTCACGCTGATCTCCCTGCCCCAGCTGGACAAGGCTGCGCAAAACAGCAAATGGTTCGATGCGCTGCAACAGCATGGTGTGCTGGTTTCCGCCGACGACATTCCGCGCAACGCCTTGCCGCGCTGGATCGCAGCCCGCCTGAAACGGCAGGAACAGTCCGCGGACAGCGCCACCATGGAATTTCTCGCGGATCGCTGCGAAGGAAATCTGCTTGCGGCCTTTCAGGAAATCCGGAAACTCGCTTTGCTGTTTCCCGCCGGGCCGCTTTCGTTCGATCAAGTCAAGGATTCGGTGATGGATGTTGCGCGTTACGACATCTTCAAACTTTCCGAAGCAATGCTGGCCGGCAACGCAGTCCGTTACACGCGCATACTCGACGGACTGCGCGCCGAGGGAACCGCCACTGTGCTGGTATTGTGGGCAATAAGCGAAGAAATCCGCACTCTGGGAAAAGTCCTGCAAGCCATCCAGCAGGGTGGCAATTTAAAAAATGCGTTACGCGATGCCCGGGTTTGGGGTGCACGCCAGGGATTGATCGAAACAGCCGCACGCCGCCTGAAATTCCCGCATATTGCGCGTGCCATCCACCAGGCTGCCCGGCTGGACAAGACTATCAAAGGGTTGCGCCAGGGCGATGTGTGGGATGAATTACTGCAGCTGGGGCTGCGTTTCGCCCAGAAATGAACCCGGAAATAAACCCGGAAATGAATCAGGACATGAACGATATCTTGTTAGTGCTTACCAATTTACCGGACGAGGCGTCTGCAGCAAAGCTTGCGCGGCAACTGGTCGAAACGCATGCGGCCGCCTGCGTGAGCCGGCTTGCTCCCTGCATTTCCACTTACCGTTGGCAGAACAGCATAGAAATCGCCACCGAAATTCCCCTGTTGATCAAAACCTCACGTGCAGCCTATCCGCTTCTTGAAAAATTGTTGCGCGAAGCGCACCCTTACGAACTACCCGAAATCATCGCTGTCCCTGTAACAGCGGGTTTGCCCGCGTACCTGGATTGGGTAAGGGAACAAACCGCCATACTCGAGGATTAATCATGCGTTTTGCTTTGTTGTGGTTGCTCTTTTTTGCCGTGCCCGCCTCGAATGCCGACGGGTTCCTGGACAAACTTTCCAGCTTGACCGGCAGTAAGCAGCCTGCCTTTTTACAGCAGGACGAGGCGTTCGGGCTGAAAGTCAGTGTGCTGGACGATCACACCCTGCTCGCCAGCTTCCGTGTCACTCCGGATTATTATTTGTATCGCGACAAGGTCGTTTTCAGCACTACCGATTTGGGTATCAAGATCACCGGTGTGACTATGCCCAGGGGAGATATGAAGCACGATGCCAATTTTGGCGACATGGAGGTATTCCACCGTTCGTTTCAGGCGCAAATAAGATTGGATCGCAGCACCGGGATGGCCCGAAACATCTCCCTGCAGGCAACCTACCAGGGATGCAGCGAACAGGGATTGTGTTACCCGCCGATCAACAAGACCATCAACCTCGCGCTGCCTGCCGTAACTTCTGCTGCCGCCCCGGCGGTTATGGCGACGTCCATTCCCGCACCCCCGGAGGTTTTTGCTGCTCCTCCATCTTTAACGCAACCTGTCGCTGACAGCGAAAATTCGCGGATCGCAAACCTGTTCAAGCAGGGCAACTTCTGGCTGATCGTTTCCTTCTTCTTTGGCGCAGGGCTGTTGCTGGCATTGACTCCGTGCGTGTTTCCGATGATTCCTATCTTGTCCGGCATCATCGTCGGGCGCGGACACAAGATCACCCACCTGCATGCTTTTTTTCTGTCGTTGGCCTACGTGCTGGGCATGGCCATCACCTATGCGGTTGCCGGCGTGGCGGCGGGTTTTTCCGGCAACCTGATTTCGAATGCGCTGCAAACGCCATGGGTGCTTGGCAGCTTTGCCGCGGTATTTGTGCTGTTGTCGCTTTCCATGTTCGGTTTTTATGAATTGCAACTGCCATCGGCTTTGCAGAGCAAACTCAGCGACACCAGCAACCGGTTGCACAGCGGTCATCTGGGCGGTGTATTCGTGATGGGCGCCTTATCCGCCATCATCATGGGGCCCTGCGTGGCAGCTCCATTGGCGGGCGCGCTGCTATACATCAGCCAAACCCACGACGCCATGCTCGGCGGCGTTGCGCTATTTGTAATGGCGCTGGGCATGGGCGTACCCCTGCTGCTGATCGGGACTTCGGCAGGCGCACTGTTGCCCAAGGCCGGTGCGTGGATGGAAGCGGTAAAACAGGTATTTGGCGTAATGTTATTGGCGCTGGCGATCTGGATCATTCAGCCTTTGTTGCCGGTCAGCGTTCAGATGCTGTTGTGGGCGGCATTGCTGATTTTTTCGGCAATTTACCTGCGGGCACTGGATTCCCTCCCGCATAATGCCGGCGGCTGGCAAAAACTGGTCAAAGGCATCGGCCTGTTTGCGTTGCTGCTTGGCGCAGCTTATTTGATCGGCGCGCTGTCCGGTTCGCGCGACATTCTCCGCCCTCTAGGCAGCTTCAGCCGAACGGAAACCCTGGCGACAACACCAGTTCAATTTTCCCGGGTCAAAGACACCGCGGAACTCGATCAACGCATTGCCCAGGCACAGGGAAAGTTTGTGATGCTGGATTTTTATGCTGACTGGTGCGTCTCCTGCAAGGAAATGGAACGTTTCACTTTCTCCGACCCTTCCATTGCGGCCAAACTCAGGCCGGTATTGTTGCTGCAAGCCGACGTCACAGCCAATAGCGACGCCGACCAAGCCCTGCTTAAACGCTATGGCTTGTTCGGTCCGCCCGGTATCCTGTTTTTCAATAAACAAGGCAAAGAACTGGCTGATTCCCGAGTGGTAGGCTATCAGAATGCTGCGCAATTCCTGAAAACGCTGCAAGGGACTGGAATTTAGTATATTTTTACCATCTTCGCCAAAATACTGGACATTTAACCCTAACTTACGGCAAAATGCCTGCATGAAAAATATCCTTGTATTGCACGGGCCTAACCTGAACCTGCTCGGAGTTCGCGAGCCGGGCATATATGGACAAGTCACATTGAGCGAAATTAACGAACGTTTAGTGACATTAGCCGGCAAAAGCGGCGCGGTATTGGAGGTTTTTCAGAGTAACGCCGAGGCAGAACTGGTTGGACGTATTCAGCGGACTCTTGCTGACGGGACACAGTTTATCATTATCAATCCCGCTGCTTTTACTCACACCAGCGTGGCGCTGCGAGATGCACTGGCGGCAGTAGCCATCCCCTTCATTGAAGTGCATCTTTCCAATGTGTACTCACGCGAGGCGTTTCGCAAGGAATCGTTCTTTTCCGATCTTGCCATTGGCGTGATCAGCGGATTGGGCGCAACAGGCTATGAATTTGCGGTGCAATTTGCACTGAACCACAAAAACCAGGCTTAAGGAGATCACCATGGATTTACGAAAACTTAAGACATTGATAGAACTTGTCGAAGGCTCAGGCATTGCCGAACTGGAAATCAGCGAGGGAGAAGAACGGGTGCGCATCACGCGCACAGTGGCTTCCGCACAACAAATATATGCGGCCGCAGCTCCCCAGCAGGCAATGGCGCCTGCAGTTGTCGCCAGCGCTGCGGTAGCGGCGGAGCCGGTCAAACCCGCGGCAGCGGAAGGCCATTTGGTGAAATCCCCGATGGTAGGCACCTTCTATCGCTCGGCTTCCCCGGGCTCCAAGGCATTTGTGGATGTGGGGCAATCCGTGAACAGCGGAGATACTCTATGCATCATCGAGGCGATGAAATTGCTTAACGAAATCGAGTCGGATAAAACAGGAGTGATCTCGGCCATATTGGTTGAGAACGGCCAGCCCGTCGAGTTTGGCCAGCCGCTTTTTGTGATCAGTTAGCGCCCCCACACCATGCTTGAAAAAATCCTGATTGCCAATCGAGGTGGCCAACTGCCGAAAGGCAGCGCTGCGGCGCAACCCAATCGCCCGATGACTGAATGCCGCAAACGCCATTTCACTGCGGAGACCATCCATGTTTGAGAAAATTCTGATCGCTAATCGCGGTGAAATAGCGCTGCGCATCCAGCGCGCCTGCCGCGAACTGGGCATCAAAACCGTTGTCGTGCACTCCGAAGCGGATGCGGACGCCAAATATGTAAAGCTGGCCGATGAGTCTGTTTGTATAGGCCCCGCATCTTCTACATTAAGCTACCTGAATATCCCCGCCATCATCAGCGCCGCTGAAGTTACCGATTCCCAGGCCATCCACCCGGGCTATGGTTTCTTGTCCGAAAACGCCGATTTTTCCGAACGCGTCGAAAAGTGCGGCTTTGTGTTCATCGGCCCGCGCGCCGAAACCATTCGTTTGATGGGCGACAAGGTAAGCGCCAAAATTGCGATGAAAAAGGCCGGCGTTCCCTGCGTGCCCGGGGTTGAAGGCGCCTTGCCGGACAAGCCCGCTGAAATCATCAAGATCGCACGCAGCATC
>JAJZEQ010000066.1 GCA_021851345.1 Pseudomonadota bacterium | reverse complement strand
GCAAGGTGAAATATGTGGATCTGCGCTATCGCAATGGATTTGCGGTGAGCGGATTGGCCAAACAGGGCTGACAGCGGGCAGCGAGGAGCGAGCGATGAGTAGAAACAAGGAATCCAAGAACCTGGTGGTCGGACTGGACATAGGCACGTCGAAGATCGTGGCCATCGTCAGCGAAGTCAGGCCGGATGGCATGCTTGAAGTGATAGGCATGGGTATGCACGAATCTTCGGGCATGAAAAAGGGCATGGTGGTCAACATCGAAGCCACGGTGGGCGCGATCCAGCGCGCGCTGGAGGAAGCCGAACTGATGGCCGATTGCAAAATCCAGGAGGTCTATACCGGCATTGCAGGCAGTCATATCCGCAGCATCAATTCGCGCGGCATGGTGAAGATCAAGGAAAAGGAAGTGGCGGCGCCGGATATCGAACGCGTGATCGAGACGGCCAGTTCGATAAGCCTGCCCGGCGATCAGCAGATTCTGCACATCCTGGAACAGGAATTCAGCATAGACGGGCAGGACGGCATCAAGAAGCCGCTGGGCATGAGCGGAATGCGTCTGGATGTCGAAGTGCACATCATCAGCGGCGCGGTATCCGCGGTGCAGAACATCATGAAATGTATCCATCGCTGCGGGTTGGAAGTCAACGAGTTGATCCTGCAACCGCTGGCCTCAAGCAAGGCTGTGCTTGAGGATGATGAAAAGGAATTGGGTGTGTGTCTCGTGGATATAGGCGGGGGAACCACCGATATCGCGGTGTTCACCGGCGGCGCGATCCGCCATACCGCGGTGATACCGATCGCCGGCGACCAGATCACCAACGACATCGCGATGGCGCTGCGCACGCCCACGCAGGATGCCGAAGACATCAAGATCAAGCACGGCTGCGCGCTGCGCCAACTGGCGGATGGCGCGGCGATCGAGGTGCCCGGCGTGGGGGAGCGGGGGCCGCGCATGCTGTCCAGGCAAACCCTGGCGGAAGTGATAGAGCCACGTGTCGAGGAACTGTATTCGCTGGTGCAGCAGGAATTGCGCCGCAGCGGACTCGAGGAGCTGTTGTCATCGGGCATCGTGATCACCGGCGGCAGCAGCGCGATGCAGGGCATGGTCGAGCTGGGCGAGGAGATATTCCATCTGCCGGTGCGCCTGGGCATACCGAAGTATATAGGCGGTCTGTCCGATGTGGTGAAAACGCCGCGCATGGCGACCGGTGTGGGGCTGCTGTTGTACGGCCTGGAGCATCACCAGCGCAATCTGGAGACGCGCATGCAATCGAACTCGTTCGGTGACGTGCTGGCAAGGATGAAGGCCTGGTTGCAGGGCAATTTTTAAGGGTGGCAGGGACGTGGGGCGTTACGCACACGAAGGCTCGGGGTTGGTTTTTGGGTTAATTTTAGGTAACTTTTGAGGAGATAACGATGTTTGAAATCATGGAAACGGAAACGCAGGATGCGGTGATCAAGGTGATCGGTGTGGGCGGGTGCGGCGGTAACGCCGTGGATCATATGATCGAACAGGGCGTGCAGGGGGTCGAGTTCATCGTTATCAACACTGATGCGCAAGCGCTCAAGCGCAGCAAGGCGCGCACCCAGTTGCAGATAGGCGTGAACATCACCAAGGGCCTGGGTGCCGGAGCGAAACCTTCAGTCGGCGAGGCCGCGGCAGAAGAGGACAGGGAGCGCATCAAGGAGATGCTGGTCGGTGCGCATATGGTATTCATCACTGCGGGCATGGGGGGCGGGACAGGGACCGGCGCCGCGCCTGTCGTCGCGCAGATCGCAAAGGAGCTGGATATCCTGACCGTGGCAGTGGTCACCAAGCCGTTCGCCTACGAGGGCAACCGGATACGCTTTGCCAAGGCGGGGATAGAGGTGCTGGCCGGGTATGTCGATTCGCTGATCATTGTTCCCAACTCCAAGCTGATGGAAGTGCTGGGTGACGATGTCACGGTGCCGGAAGCATTCAAGGCGGCCAATGGCGTGCTGCAGGGCGCGGTGGCGGGTATCGCGGAAGTGATCAATGTGCCCGGTTTGATCAACGTGGACTTCGCCGACGTGCGCACCGTGATGTCGGAAAACGGCATGGCAATGATGGGATCGGCAATCGCTTCGGGTCATGACCGCGCCCGGGTCGCAGCCGAGCGCGCGATCGCCAGCCCGTTGCTGGAAGACGTCGATATGACCGGAGCGCGCGGCGTGCTGGTTAACATTACCTCGAGCAGCAACCTGAAACTGAAGGAGATCGACGACGTGATGGATTGCGTGCAGTTTGCCGCAGAAGAGGCGACAGTGATCGTCGGTTCCGTGTTCGATGAAAGCATGGGCGATGAAATGCGTGTGACGGTGGTGGCCACCGGCCTGGGCACACCGCTTGCGCGCAAACAAGCCAAGCCTGAAATCGTCTATCAGAACCAGGATATGCAACGCACCGGAACGCATGACGAACAGGGGTCCGGCGTGAATTACGGCGAACTGGAAACTCCAACCATCATGAGGAGCGGGCGCAGGGCCGCGGTCGATGCGATGGAAAAATCCGGGGTGGATACCTATGACATCCCGTCATTTCTGCGCAAACAGGCGGACTGATCCGGGACGGTGGCATGAAGCCCGATTTGGGACTGTGATAAAATAGGCAGTGATTCCATTGAATAGATGAATAGAACCAAACATGGTTAAGCAACGCACCTTGAAAAATTCCGTCAGCGTGACGGGAGTCGGCTTGCACAGCGGCGAAAAGGTCACGCTCGGCTTGCGCCCGGCGCCGGTCAACACCGGCATAGTATTCCGCCGCGTGGACGTGAAACCGGCAGAAGAAATTCATGTGAGCGCCGAACTGGTGCATGACACGCGCCTGTCGACCTGCATGGAACAGAATGGCGTGCGAGTCGCCACGATAGAGCATCTGATGTCCGCCTTTGCAGGACTGGGCGTGGATAACGCCTATGTCGACCTTGACAGCGCGGAAGTACCGATCATGGACGGCAGCGCGGGCACTTTCGTGTTTCTGCTGCAATCCGCCGGCATCATCGAGCAGTCTGCCGCCAAAAAATTCATCCGTATCAAGAAAACCGTGGAGGTGAAACACGGCGACAAATGGGTGCGCTTTGATCCGCATCACGGCTACAAGCTGACTTTTACCATCGATTTTCCCCATCCCGTTTTTGCCAATACCAAGCAGAATGTGACCATCGATCTGGACGACGAATCCTACGTGCGCGACATAAGCCGCGCGCGCACCTTTGGTTTCATGCAGGACGTCGAGTACATGCGTTCTCAGGGGCTGGCGCTGGGCGGCAGCCTGGACAACGCCATCGTGATGGACGACTACCGCGTCCTGAATGCAGATGGCTTGCGTTTCGAGGACGAATTTGTGAAGCACAAGGTACTCGACGCGATTGGCGACCTGTACCTGCTGGGCCACCCGCTGATCGGGGCATTTTCCGGCTATAAATCCGGCCATGCCCTGAACAATGCGCTGCTGCGGGAACTGCATGCAGATGAAGAGGCCTGGGAGTTCGTCACGTTCAATAGCGCGGAAGATGCGCCGGCATTCCTCCGCCTGCAATTACAATCCGTCTGACTAACATGAAGGCGCCGGGCTTATGCTGATCCTGCGCCTGCTTATTGTGCTGATGACAGCGCTGCTGGTACTTAGCGGCGCAATGTTCGTCCTGACGCGTAACCGGAAATATCTCGACTTTGCGTGGCAGACATTGCGCTTTGCAGTGCTGCTGGTATTGGTCTTCGCCCTGCTGTTTGTGCTGGAGCGCTATGTATTGGCGGGTTGGCGAGTCATGCTTTAGTTTTTTTCACCAACCTGTCCAGCGCGAGCTTGAGGCTGGAGTCGTTCAGGCTCAGGCTGAATTCCTGCAATGCAGCCTGTGCCGCATGACCGAGTTTGCGCGGGGTCGTTTTGGGTTTCGGGCGATCGTAGGAAACTTGCACCTTGACAGCGATTCCGCTAACCTCGCATCCCCTGTTTTGCAACAGGACAACCAGTTCCGGGGCAAGCTGGCGCAGTTTGGCGGCGCTCGCGGCGTTGGCGGCGGCGATGCTGAGCCTGCCCATTTTCAGGCTCAGTATCTGGATGGACTGTGTCAGGTGGGGCGGTGCAACCGCGGTAAAGTGCCGCTGCAAGTCCGATAAGGCTTGGGCATGGGCCACCAGGGAATGGAATTCCTGGTTGCCGCTTAACAGGGTTTTCAGTTGTTGCGTCACGAATGTTTGGATCACTTGAGAAGGGGGGAATGATGAATATTATTCTAGTTTCCAATCGCCTGGCAAAAACCCGCAGTATTTCGCTGGGCGGGTTGCAGATAACGCTATTGCTGCTGTTGCTGTCGGGCTTGATGCTGGGAGCGGCTTTTACGCTGCAATACCTGCTGGTGCGCTTCGCTCCCGAGGACCTGAGCGACGAAATACGCGTCATGCTATCCCAGGTGCAGAACGACGAGCAACAAAAACAGCAGTTCTATCTGCATAGCAGCCTCGATGCGATGGCCGTCAGGGTGGGACGGATGCAGGCGCAGGTGCAGCGCCTGGACGCGCTGGGCGCGCGCCTGGCCAAGCTGACAGGAATGAAACCCGAAGAATTCCAGTTCTCCACCCCCCCCGCGGAAGGGGGTCCGCTGGTGACCATACCCGGACAGAAAATGTCGGAGAACGGCCTGGGCCAGCAACTGGACAGCCTGAGCCATATGCTGAATGACCGCAACGACAAGCTGCTGGCCCTGGAAACCATGCTGCTGCAGAATCAACTGAGCAGGAAGATGCTGCCCTCCATCCCGCCCGTCCATACGGGCTATTATTCCTCCAATTTCGGCTGGCGCATCGATCCGTTTACCGGGGAAAACGCGATGCACGAAGGGGTGGATTTTGTCGCGGACGCGGGAACGCCGATCTATGCTTCAGCCGGCGGGGTAGTGGACTATGCGAGCTTGAATAGTTCATATGGTAATATGGTCGAGATTGATCACGGCAACGAGATAGTCACGCGTTATGCGCACTGCTCGAAGTTGTTCGTGAAAGTCGGCCAGATCGTCCGGCGCGGCGAAAAGATCGCCGAGGTGGGGAGTACCGGGCGTTCCACCGGTAACCACCTGCATTTTGAAGTCCGTTACAAAGGTATTGCCCAGAATCCCGTGCGCTTTTTAGAAAAAGCCGCCAGCTGACAGTGATGGTATTGGCGAGGGTGGGGTGTTGTTTGCCTCACCCTTTTATTATTTGCAGGGCGCTCACAGCAGTAGAGAATATAAAAATATGATTTCCAGTGTGCTGAAAAGTATCTTCGGTA
Organism: Pseudomonadota bacterium; assembly: GCA_021851345.1. Taxonomy (GTDB): domain Bacteria; phylum Pseudomonadota; class Gammaproteobacteria; order Burkholderiales; family Gallionellaceae; genus Gallionella. The sequence continues at coordinate 3,993 of JAJZEQ010000066.1, read as the reverse complement.
GCCGCAATGACCGTTTGCTCAAGCAATATCGCGCTACAGTCCAGTCCATCAACAAGCTAGAAGCCGACATCGCCAAATTAAGCGATGCAGAGCTGCGCCAGAAAACCGCCGAGTTCAAGCAGCGCTTCGAGCGGGGGGAGACGCTGGACGCGCTGTTGCCCGAGACTTTTGCCGTGGTGCGGGAAGCCAGTACCCGCGTGCTGGGGATGCGTCACTATGATGTGCAGCTGATCGGCGGGATGGTGCTGCATTATGGCAAGATCGCCGAGATGCGCACCGGCGAGGGGAAAACCCTGATGGCCACGCTGCCGGTTTACCTGAATGCGATTTCCGGCAGGGGCGTGCATGTCGTCACCGTGAACGATTACCTGGCCGGGCGGGATGCCGAGTGGATGGGCCGGGTGTATCGCTTTTTGGGCTTGTCGGTGGGCGTGATCCTGTCGCAGATGGATTCGGCCGACAAGCAGGCCGCGTACGCGGCCGATGTCACCTATGGAACCAATAACGAATTCGGCTTCGACTACCTGCGCGATAACATGGCGACCCAGGTAGGCGAACGTTTTCAGCGCGCGCTCAACTATGCCATCGTGGACGAGGTCGACTCGATCCTGATCGACGAGGCGCGCACGCCGCTGATCATTTCCGGTCAGGCCGAAGATAACGTGGATATTTATGTGCGCATCGACAAACTGGTGCCGCAATTGGTGCGCAAGGCCGGAGAACCGGATGCGGAAGGCCCCGGCGACTACAGCGTGGACGAGAAAAACAACCAGATCTTGCTGACCGAGGCGGGCCATGAAAATGCCGAAAATATCCTGGTCAGGGCCGGGCTGCTGCCGGAAGACGGAAGCCTGTACGACCCCGCCAACATCACCCTGATCCACCATCTGTATGCGGCATTGCGCGCGCACAACCTGTTTCACCTTGACCAGCACTACGTCGTGCAGGACGGTGAAGTGGTGATCGTGGACGAGTTTACCGGCCGCCTGATGGCGGGACGGCGCTGGTCGGACGGTTTGCACCAGGCGGTGGAGGCGAAAGAGCGGGTGACCATCCAGAAGGAGAACCAGACGCTGGCCGCAATCACCTTCCAGAATTATTTCCGCATGTACGGCAAGCTTGCCGGCATGACGGGGACTGCGGATACCGAGGCGTATGAGTTCCAGCAGATATACAGCCTGGAAACCGTGATCATTCCGCCGCATCGCCCGACCATACGCAAAGACATGATGGACAAGGTCTACCTCACCGCCAAGGAGAAATATCATGCGGTGATAGACGACATCAAGGATTGCCACCAGCGCGGGCAACCGGTGCTGGTGGGCACGACCTCGATCGAGAATTCGGAATTGCTGTCCGGCTATCTGCAGCGCGACAAGCTGCCGCACCAGGTGCTCAACGCCAAGCAGCATGCGCGCGAAGCGGAAATCATCGCGCAAGCCGGGCGTCCCGGGATGATCACCATTGCCACCAACATGGCGGGACGCGGAACCGATATCGTGCTGGGCGGCAATGCCGAGAAGCAGATCGAGCTGTTGCGTGCGGATGCCGGCCTGGACGAGGCAGCAAGGGAGCAGCGTATCGCCCGGGTAAAAACCGAATGGCAGGAATTGCACCAGCAGGTGCTTGCCAGCGGCGGGCTGCATATCATCGGCACAGAACGCCACGAGTCGCGCCGCGTGGACAACCAGTTGCGCGGCCGGGCCGGGCGCCAGGGCGACCCGGGCTCCAGCCGTTTTTTCCTGTCGCTGGAGGATCCATTGCTGAGGATTTTTGCCTCGGACCGGGTCACCGCGATCATGAACAGGTTCAAGCTGCCGGAAGGAGAGGCGATCGAGCATAGCTGGGTGACGCGCGCGATAGAGAATGCGCAGCGCAAAGTCGAGGCCCGCAACTTCGACATGCGCAAGCAGATCCTCGAGTACGATGATGTCGCCAACGACCAGCGCAAAGTGATCTATCAGCAGCGCAGCGAACTGCTGGAAAGCACGGATATCTCCGAAACCATACAGGCGATGCGCGCAGACGTGATGGAAAGCACCGTCAGCCTTTATATTCCGCCGCACTCGATGGAAGAGTTGTGGGATGTGCCCGGGCTGGAAAGAATACTGGCTGCGGAGTTCCGGCTGGAGCTGACCCTGGCGGCCTGGCTGGAACAGGACAAGCAGTTGAACGAGGCGGGCCTGCGCGCGCGCATCATCGAGCATGCCCACCGGCAATACCAGGACAAAGTGATTGCGGTGGGCGCGGAAATCATGCACCACTACGAACGCATGATCATGCTGCAAAGCCTGGACGTGCATTGGCGCGAACACCTGGCCGCACTGGATCACCTGCGCCAGGGGATACATTTGCGCGGTTATGCGCAAAAGAACCCGAAGCAGGAGTATAAGCGCGAGGCATTTGAGCTGTTCTCCACGATGCTGGATGCGATCAAAAATGAAGTGACGCAGGTGTTGATGACCGTCCAGGTGCGCGGCGAAGAGGATGTCGAGGCTGTGCAGTCCGTGCCGGTGCCGGAAAACGTGCAGTATCATCATGCGGATTATGAAGAGGCCCTGGCGCAGCCGGGAGCGGGCCAGGCAACGCAGGAAGAGCACAAGCCGTTTGTGCGCAACGAGCAAAAGGTGGGCCGGAACGATCCCTGTCCGTGCGGATCCGGCAAGAAGTTCAAGCAGTGCCATGGCAGGCTGAATTAACCCTTTAGGGAGAGTGAAATGTCATTAGTGTTTGATACGCTGCGCACCTCGACGATCACCGAAGAATTGAGTGATGCCGAAGTGGGCGTTATCGAGGGCTTGTTCGAGGTTCAGGATTACAAGTCCGGCGAGATCATCGTCAAGCCGGGAGACAAGCAGCCGGACAATCTGTACATACTCGCGCATGGCGATATCGAGGTGAAGATTGAAAGCGGCAGCGAGCAATCCATCATCCACGTGCTCAAACCCGGCGATCTGGCCGGCATCATCACCTTTGTCGGCGGCGCGGCCTCCGATATCAGCGCGACGCTTTACGCGGTGGGAAAAACCAAGGTGCTGAGCATGGCCCGGTCAGAGTTCGAAAAGCTGGTCAATTCGCACCCGATGATAGTCTACAAAGTGATGCGCGGTGTGGTGCGCAATGTGCACGGCATCGTCCGGCGCGTGAACAGCCAGTCCGCGGAGCTCAGCAATTACATCTATCGCAATAACGGCCGTTATTAGGAACCAGTAAAATGCCCGTCAATCTGTCCGCGCCCGCCGCGGCACAACTGCTGCCCGTTGCGGGCGTTTCGCTGGGCGTCGCGGAAGCGAATATCAAACGGCCTGACCGGAAAGACTTGCTGGTGATGCAGTTGTGCGAGGGCGCGCGGGTCGCCGGCGTGTTCACGAAGAACCGCTTCTGCGCCGCGCCGGTGATCGTCGCGCGCGAGCATCTGGCCCAGGCGGCATCCGCAGGCGCGGGCGGCATCCGCGCACTGCTGGTCAACACCGGCAACGCCAACGCCGGAACCGGCGAGCCGGGCATGCGGGATGCCCGCACCAGCTGCGCGGCGCTGGCCGGTTTGCTGGGCTGCAAAGCCAGTCAAATTCTGCCGTTCTCCACCGGCGTGATCATGGAGCCGTTGCCGGTGGCAAAGATCGCCGCCGGCCTGCCCGGCGCCGTCGCCAACATGCGCGAGGACAACTGGCTGGCTGCCGCCGAGGCGATCATGACCACCGACATCGTCGCCAAGGCGGTCTCGAAACAGGTGACGATAGACGGCGCGACCGTCACCATCACCGGCATCGCCAAGGGCTCAGGCATGATCCACCCGAACATGGCGACCATGCTGGGCTACATCGCCACCGATGCGAAAATCGCGCAACCGCTGCTGCAGGCCATGGCCGGCGAGGCGGCGAACCGCTCGTTCAACTGCATCACCGTCGACGGCGACACCTCGACCAACGACGCGCTGATGCTGGTCGCCACCGGCAAGGCAGCGCTGCCCGAAGTGGCAGACGCCGGCAGCAA
>JAJZEQ010000220.1 GCA_021851345.1 Pseudomonadota bacterium | reverse complement strand
CCGATCTACTTGATGTGCACGGTGAACGGGCGGGAAGCGCGGTTGTTCGACACGCTCGCGCCGGGTGCCAAGATTTGCATTTCTTCGAGAAAATCTATTTTCGAAGCATGAACCCGGGGAACGTTTTGACGTTAAGACCTGGTCAATTCCCTGCGCATTTATCCAATTCTTGGACAAGACGCGGCCAGCGAATTTGATGAAACTGTTCATCTTTAATGGCGTTCTTGGAAACAGCCTGAAAGAAATCAATACCGAATTCACGGGCACATTTGCATCCTGCAGAAGTCTTGGCAATGGTAACGATGGTCTCGATAGCTTTGAGCGCTGATTTTTGCCCGTCGATATTTCCGGCTATTGTCGTGATGAATTTATTGGCGACTTGTAAAGCAAGCTTGGCTTGAGTGATGCCTTCCGGAGTTTGTTTGTCTTGCAGTGTTGCAAAATTTTCAATGCGGCTTTTTAAAACGTCCAGGGGATGCATCACACGAAAAGAAACACCATCGAATTCGGCTTGAAGCGCTCTTCTTCTGACAGCATCGGCATCAATGCCAACAACTTTGTGGATTACATCGATATTCAAGTATTCGTCTTGATCCAACCGCATGATGACTTGACCGGCAATGGCTGTCATTTCGCGTTCGGAAGGATAAATGGCTTTGCCGGATACGCCATCAGCAATATGTTTGACATCCTTACGCTCGCCAAGGAAATCAGCATCTCTGCTGATTACGCCAACAATATGATGGGAGCTTCAATCGATGGAGTAATAATTAACCCAAAATGAAAGTGCCTGTCCGCCGACCAGTACAACATCTTCTGAAGCGGTATGTAGGAGCTGTTTGAGGGTTGCTGTAGTGAAGGATGCTTCGCGTTCAGTCAAAATTCACATCTCTGAATTCGACGGTTACCTTGTCCATCATTTCGCGAGTGAAAAGTTGCTGCGATTGCTCGGTGACCAAACCTTGGCGAGCTGCTTGACGGCCTTGTTCCTGGTAAGCGCGCTTGACACTTTCCAGATACGAGTCGTGGTGTTCAGCCGTTTGTTCTTTTTGATGCAGCGCCATGATTCAGATGTAAAACCTGTTGGAAACAATGAATCCATTTTGTTCTTTGTCTCCAGTCAAGTCAACAAGCTCAAACTTGTGACCCAAGGCAACCGTAGGGCGAGTACGCGTATAAATCACGCACCAAAGTTAGCCGCCACACCCTTGACAGCGTGCCATTCCGCACCAAACAGATGCGGTGTTTGTGCCTATGCCGCGCTGCAACCCAGTAAATCCGTGGTGGCACAGGAATTGCTTAGTAATCATTGAGAAACCTTTCTGACCCAACGGCGGGTGGAAGGGTTATTTGAAATATCGACAAAGGCGTCGCTCCGGCACCCTCTCCTCAATCCTCTCCCGCAAGCGGGAGAGGAGGCAATCGAAACTCCCCCACGGGGAGCAGGTTGAGATGAGGTGGTGCTGGACGGCGCCTTTTTAATTGCGAGGATGATATGAAGACGAACAAAAAAACCAGGCTGGTGGTGATAGGCAACGGCATGGCCGGGATACGCACCATCGAGGAACTGTTGAAGATGTCGCCGGACGAATTCGAAATCACGGTGTTTGGCGCCGAGCCGCAGCCCAACTACAACCGCATCCTGCTGTCGCCAGTGCTGTCCGGCGAGATGAATTTTGCGGACACCGTGCTCAACGACTGGAGCTGGTACCAGGAACACAACATCACGCTGCATGCCGGCAAGCTGGTGACCAAGATCGACCGGAAGCATTGCGTCGTATATGCCGAAGATGATTTGGCGGTTCCCTATGACCGTTTGCTGATCGCGACCGGTTCCAACCCGATCATGCTGCCGATACCCGGCATCAACCGGCCCGGCGTGCTGGCGTATCGCAGCATAGACGATGTCGAGAAGATGCTGGTTGCAGCCCGGGATAAAACAACGCCGTCCAAGCGCGCGGTGGTGATCGGTGGCGGGTTGCTCGGGCTGGAAGCGGCGAATGGATTGTCGCTGCAGGGTATGGAGGTGTCGGTGGTGCACCTGTTGGGCTGGCCGATGGAACGTCAACTCGATGAAGTCGGCGGCGGCCTGCTGAAGAATGCGCTGGAAAAACGCGGACTGAAATTCTATATGTCGCGCCAGACCGAAGCCATACTGGGCGAGGACAAGGTGACCGGCCTGCGCTTCAAGGACGGCGAGGAGATACCTGCCGACCTGGTGGTGATGGCGGCGGGCATACGGCCCAACATCGCGTTGGCCAAGTTGGCCAACATCCATTGCGACCGCGGTATCGTGGTCAACGACACGATGCAGACCTACGACCCGAAAATCTATTCCGTGGGCGAATGCGTGCAGCATCGCGGGCAATGCTACGGGCTGGTCGCGCCGCTGTTCGAGCAGGCCAAGGTGGCGGCGAACCATCTGGCCGAATACGGGCGGATGCGCTACGAGGGTTCGTCGGTTTCCACCAAGCTCAAGGTGACCGGCATAGACCTGTTCTCGGCGGGCGATTTCAGCATGAAGCCGGGTGACGAGGAGCTGCTGCTGCAGGATTCGGCGCGCGGCGTGTACAAGAAGCTGGTGCTGCGCGACAACAAGCTGCGCGGCGCGGTGATGTACGGCGACACGCTGGACGGTCCGTGGTATTTCCAGATGATGCGCGACGGGACCGATGTGTCGGAGATGCGCGAGCATATCCTGTTCGGCCAGATGCATATCGGCGACGCGGGGCGCGGCGGCGCGTTGAACGTCGCGGCCATGGCGGACTCGGCGGAGATCTGCGGCTGCAACGGCGTGACCAAGGGCACCATCGTCAAGACCATACTGGACAAGAAACTGTTCACGCTGGAAGAGGTGCGCGCGCATACCAAGGCTTCCAGTTCGTGCGGTTCGTGCACCGGTTTGTGCGAGGCGATCCTGGCGAACACGCTGGGCGACTATTCGGCCAAGCCGAGCAAGAAGGCGCTATGCGCCTGCACCGAGCACGCGCACCAGGACGTGCAGGAGGCGATTACCAAGCTGAAACTGAAAACCATCCCCGAGCTGATGCAGGCGCTGAACTGGAAGACCGCGGACGGCTGCCATGTGTGCCGCCCCGCGCTGAACTATTACATGATGGCGGCGTGGCCAGGTGTATACCGGGACGACAGCCGCTCGCGCTTCATCAACGAGCGCGTGCACGCCAACATCCAGAAGGACGGCACTTATTCGGTGATCCCGCGCATCTGGGGCGGCGTCACCTCGCCTGCCGAGTTGCGCGCGATCGCCGAGATCGCCGAGCGCCACGAGGTGCGCACCGTGCACATCACCGGCGGGCAGCGCATCGGCTTGTATGGCATCACCAAGGAAAACCTGCCGAAGATGTGGGGCGAGCTGGTCGAGGCGGGATTCGTTTCCGGCCACGCCTACGGCAAGGCATTGCGCACCGTGAAAACCTGCGTCGGTTCGGAATGGTGCCGCTTTGGCACGCAGGATTCCACCGGCATGGGCATCAAGGTCGAGAAGATGACCTGGGGTTCGTGGACGCCGCACAAATTCAAGATCGCGGTTTCCGGTTGCCCGCGCAATTGCGCCGAAGCGACGATCAAGGACTTCGGCGTGGTGTGCGTGGACTCGGGCTACGAGATCCACGTGGGCGGCAACGGCGGTATCAAGGTGCGCGTCACCGATTTTCTGTGCAAGGTCGCAACCGAAGAAGAGGTGCTGGAATATTGCGGGGCTTACATGCAGTTGTACCGCGAGGGAGCGCACTACATGGAACGCACCGCGCCGTGGATCGAGCGCGTTGGGCTGGCGCACGTGAAACAGCATGTGGTCGAGGATGCGGCGAGCCGCACCGCGCTGTATGCGCGCTTCCTCGAATCGCAAAAATATTCGCAGGACGATCCGTGGAAAGAGCGCGCAGAGGGCAAGGATGCGCATGAGTATGAATCACTGGCGACGATCGCGTAAATACGGGAACGGGAATTTTGAATTTGTAGGAGCGGGCCATGCCCGCGATTGATAGATTGTTCGCGGGCATAGCCCGCTCCTACAGGGTGTGTTGGTTTAACGATAAGAGGTAGAACATGGATTGGCTACAAATCGGACATATCGAAGACATCCCGCGCCAGGGTTCGCGGGTGGTACAAACATCGAAAGGCGAGGTCGCGCTGTTCCGCAGCGTGGACGACCAGGTGTTCGCGCTGAACAACAAGTGCCCACACAAAAGCGGGCCGCTTTCGCAGGGCATCGTGCACGGCAAGCGCGTCACCTGCCCGTTGCACAGCTGGGTGATCGACCTGGAATCCGGCAACGCAGTCGCGCCGAACGAGGGCTGCGCGCATCGTCATGAGGTGCGCATTGCACATGGCGTGATATTTTTGGAGGTAGAGGCCGAGGCATGCAAAGTATAGATGCACCGGATGTTGTTCGCACCACCTGCCCTTATTGCGGAGTCGGCTGTGGTGTGGCGGTGAGCGTCGGGGCGGGTGCAGTAACTCTGTCCGGCGACCGGGCACATCCGGCCAACTTCGGGCGCCTGTGTTCCAAGGGCGCCGCGCTGGCTGAAACGCTGGACAACGAAGGGCGGCTGCTTTACCCGATCGTCGACGGAAAGCGTGCATCATGGGACGTGGCATTGGATCGTGTCGCCAGCGGATTCAAGGACATCATCGCGCAGCATGGGCCGGGTGCGGTGGCATTCTATGTTTCCGGGCAACTGCTGACCGAGGATTACTACGTCGCGAACAAGCTGATGAAGGGTTTCATCGGCAGCGGGAACATCGATACCAATTCGCGGCTGTGCATGTCGTCGGCGGTGGCCGCGCACAAGCGCGCGTTTGGTGCGGATGCGGTGCCGGTTTGCTACGAGGATGTCGAGCTGGCCGATCTGGTCGTACTGGTCGGATCCAACTATGCATGGGCGCACCCGGTGCTGTACCAGCGTCTCGCGGCGGCGAAGAAAGCTCGCCCCGGAATGCAGGTGGTGGTGGTCGACCCGCGGCGCACCGCGACCTGCGACATCGCCGATATGCACCTGGCGATCGCGCCGGGCGCGGATGCATTTTTGTTCAACGGCCTGCTGCATCATTTGCGCCGCGAGGACGCGATGGATATCGCCTATGTCGAGGCGCACGTGGAAGGTTTCGCCGCTGCGTTCGAGGCGGCGAAGACGGTCAGCTCGATCCCCAAGGTCGCGCAGGTGTGCGGCGTGGAAGAATCGGAGTTGAGCGAATTCTTCCGCCTGTTCGCCAAGACCGAGCGCACCGTGACGGTGTTCTCGCAGGGCATCAACCAGTCATCCAGCGGCGTGGACAAGGGCAACGCGATCATCAACGTGCACCTCGCGACGGGACGCATCGGCAAGCCGGGCATGGGGCCGTTCTCGGTGACCGGCCAGCCGAACGCGATGGGCGGACGCGAGGTCGGCGGGCTGGCCAACCAGCTCGCCGCGCACATGGATTTTTCCGATGTGTCTGGCGTGGATCGCGTGCAGCGTTTCTGGAATGCATCGAACATGGCGCGGGTGCCGGGACTCAAAGCGGTGGACATGTTCCGGGCCATCGCCGACAAAAAGATCAAGGCCGTGTGGATCATGGGTACCAACCCGGTGGTGAGCATGCCGGACGCGGACCGGGTGCGCGAGGCGCTGATGGCGTGCGAGCTGGTGGTGGTGTCCGATTGCGTGCAGCATACCGACACCACGGCCTGCGCCGATATTCTTCTGCCTGCTGCGGGCTGGGGCGAGAAGGACGGCACGGTGACCAACTCGGAGCGGCGCATCTCGCGACAGCGCGCCTTTATGCCGATGACGGGCGAGGCGAAACCGGACTGGTGGATCGTCACACAGGTGGCGCAGCGCATGGGTTTTGCCGGGGCATTTCCCTACACGCAGCCCGCGCAGATTTTCAGGGAACATGCGCGGCTGTCCGGCTACGAAAATGACGGGGCGAGGGCATTCGATATCGGTGCAATGTGCGAGATCGATGATGCGCAATACGACGCATTGCAGCCAATTCAATGGCCAGTCAACAGTCAAGCACCTGACGGTACGCGGCGACTGTACACCGACGGAAAATTCCATACGCCCGGCGGCAAGGCGCGCATGGTCGCCGTTGCGGCGCAGTTGCCTGCTATCGCAACCGATGTCGAGTTTCCGCTGGTGCTGAACACCGGGCGATTACGCGACCAGTGGCACACAATGACGCGCACCGGCAAGGTACCGCGCCTGAATGCCCATTCGTATGAGCCTTATGTGCAGATGCATGGGCGCGATGCGCAGCGCTTCCAGTTGCAGGACGGCGGGCTGGCGCGTTTGAGCAGCCGCAACGGCACCATGCTGGCGCGCGTGCAAATCAGTGAAGAACAGCGCACCGGCTCGGTGTTCGTGCCTATGCACTGGAACGACATGTTTGCCAGGTCGGCCCGCGTGGACGCGCTGGCCGCGGCTATCACCGACCCGATCTCCGGACAGCCGGAACTGAAACACACTCCGGTATTTGCCGAAGCCTACCGTCCGGCCTGGCAGGGATTCGTGCTGAGCCGCGAGCGGATTGCGTTGCCGGAGGCTGGCTATTGCGCCTGCACGCAGGGCGCCGGGTACTGGCGGCACGAGATCGCCGGTGAGGCGGTGCCGGAGAACTGGCGCGACTGGGTGCAGGATGCGCTCGGTTGTTCAGGGGGCCTGATCGAATATCGCGATGCGGCGATGGGCCGCTACCGCGCCGCCTGCATACAGGACGGCCGGCTGGAAGCGGTGTTCTTCATCGCACCCGACCAGCGTTTGCCGGAACGCGAATGGCTGGCCAGCCTGTTCGGCCAGGCGGTGATCGATCCAGCCGATCTGGCAGGATTACTGGCCGCGCGTCCGCCCAAAGGCGCGGTGGCCAACACAGGCCGCACCGTGTGCGCCTGTTTCAGCGTCGGCGAAAAAACTATCATGAATGCGATCCAGGAACAGAAGCTGGATAGCGTCGAGGCAGTAGGAGCATGCCTGAAAGCAGGAACGGGTTGCGGTTCATGTGTTCCCGAGATACGTCGTATTTTGAAGGGCAGCTCATGAACATTGGTTGTCGCCTGTGTCGATAGCACTATGTCAAGACTGACTGCTTCACCGCTGGCAGCAGACGTTCAATCTGATGGAAATTTGTGAGCTTGACTGTCGCTTCTTAACCCAAACTTGCCTGTCAAGCATCAAAACTCACTGCCCGTTTGCGGTCATTCGGTGCGAGAAGCGACCCAACCATTTGGGGGGCATAAGCTAATCATCGTGATTGTCCATGTTATTTGTATCATCCAATCCCGTTCCTGTAAATTTCAGAGCATCGTCCAAGACTTTCATAAATTCATTGACCTTGATGGGTTTGGTGAGATACCTGAGAAATCCGGCCTCCAGGCCCTTCTCGATATCGCGCGGCATGGCATTGGCACTGAGGGCAATGACGGGGATGTGCGCCGTGGACGGATCTGCGCGCAGGAGTTTCAGGGCTTCAAATCCGTTAATGCCGGGCAGATTGATGTCCATTAGAATCACGTCCGGGAGATGGGCGCGTGCTTGGGCTACGCCGAGATTGCCATCGCGTGCGCTCATCATGCTTAGCTGCGGGAGACTCTCAATGATTTGCTCGATCAGCATCAGATTGGCCGGATTATCTTCCACATAAAGCAGGGTGCGTTGCGCCCCGTTTACGGGAATTTGTGCTGCAAGTTCCGCAGGAAGACTATTTTCAGCGACAAATTGCTGCGTAACGTCGCGGATCAATTCGATCCAGAATTCGCTGCCCACGCCAGGGGTGCTTTCCACACCGATTGCCCCGCCCATCAATTCGACCAGTTGCTTGCTGACTACCAGGCCGATGCCCGTTCCTTCCTCTGTACCGTGTTCTTGCCCGAGACGATTGAACGGTTGAAATAATTGCTCCAGTTTTTCCGGCGGCAATCCCGCGCCGCTGTCTTTGAAACTAATGCGTATGCGCCCCGGCGTACTCTCGCTGCATTTCACCGTAACCGTCCCTTGTTCGCGGTTGTACTTGATCGCGTTGGAAAGCAGGTTAATGATAATCTGCTTTAAGCGGGTTTGATCGGCACGGACAAAACAAGTGATATCGAACTGAGGAAAGGCCAGCGTGATGCCGCGCTGTTGCGCCTGCGGTTCGATCATGGCCTGGCATTCGAGGATGAGATTGGACAGCAACACCGGTTCATGCGACAGCGATAATTTGCCGGACTCGATCAACGCAAGATCAAGAATTTCGTTAATCAGATCGAGCAAATACCATCCCGCTTTGATAATCTGCTGCAGTCTGACCAGTTGGGCGGACGTTGGCGTCGGCGTACCTCTCTCCAGCAACTGGGTAAAGCCGAGCATGGCATTAAGTGGAGTGCGCAGCTCATGGCTCATACTGGAAAGAAAATCCGACTTGGCAAGGTTGGCTTTTTCCGCCACCGACTTGGCGCTCTCCAGTTCTATATCCAGCCGTTTACGCTCGGTGACATCACGCGCAGCTGCGAACACGCCCTGCAGCTTTCTGTCGCGATCATAGAAGGTGGCCGCGTTATAGGACACCACCGTTTCCTTGCCGTCTCTGGCGCGCGCGGTGAGTTCGTAGTCGGCGACCTTTTTTTCGCTCAGCACCCGCTTGATAGCCGCCTCGGCCCGCTTCGGTTCGGTGAAATAGTTCTTGAACGGCGCGCCGATCAATTCATCGCGTGTACAACCGGTGAGTGCTTCCATTTGCTTGTTGACATCGGAAATGATGCCGGACGGATCGGTGGTCATTATTGCGTCGATGTTGGATTCGATAAGCGAGCGCGTGTAGAACTGTTGATCGCGCAGGCGTTGGTCGAGCAGCTTCCGCTCTTCTTCGATCTGCTTGCGCGCGGTGTTGTCGGTGCCGATCAGCAGGTAACCGATGATGGCATTTTGTTCGTCCCGTAGCGCGGTGACCGACACGACCGCCGGGAAGCGGCTGCCATCCTTGCGGATGTAGGTCAGTTCATAAATATCTTCGATCCCGCGCGAGGCCTTGAACACCAGTGCTTCGAAGCCCGGCGTAATCGGCGTATCCAATTCCAAACTCAACGCCTTCGCACGCTCGATTACTTCCTCTGGGTCGGAGATATCGGCCGGGGTGATCTTGTTCATCACGTCGGCGGCCGCATAACCCAGCATGCGTTCCGCGCCGACGTTGAAGATCTGGATCACACCCTTGGCATCGGTCGCGATGCTCGAGAAGTTTGCACTGTTGAAAATCGCGCTCTGCAATGCCCCCGCCTTGAGCAACGCCTCTTCCGCCTGCTTGCGGGCAGTGTTGTCGGTGCCGATCAGCAGATAGCCGATGATGGCGTTTTGCGCATCGCGCAGCG
>JAJZEQ010000284.1 GCA_021851345.1 Pseudomonadota bacterium | reverse complement strand
CCGCTGTGTATAAATCCCCGTTTTTGCCTTGCCGCGATGGCGATGTTGCTGTTGAGCTTCGGCTGTGCGACTTACCAGCCGAAGCAGACCGATAATATCTGTTCCATCTTCCGTGGCGATATCAAGTGGTACAAGTCTGCCCGCGATGCGAATAAACGCTGGGGAACGCCGGTGTGGGTAATGATGGCGATCATTGACCAGGAGTCGCGTTTTGTCAGCGATGCAAAACCGCAGCGGAGCTGGTTTCTCTTCATCCCGTTGCCGCGCCGCTCATCGGCTTATGGGTATGCCCAGGCGCAAGACCCGGTGTGGGCCAAGTATAGGAAGGAGACAGGCAACAGCGGCCATGACCGTGATGATTTTGCCGATGCGATCAACTTTGTGGGCTGGTATACCGACACTACACAGCGCACGCTCGGCATCTCCAAGTGGGATGCCTACAACCAGTACCTCGCCTATCATGAAGGGCAGGGTGGTTACAAGAGCGGCAGCTGGAAGAGCAACGGGTGGTTGAAGCAGGTGGCTGTCAAGGTCAGGAACAAATCGGCTGCCTATGGTGCCCAGTTGCAGAAGTGCATGCCTGAGCTGGACCACAAGGCGGACAGCTGGTTTTAAAAATTCGTTATAGTGAGCCAGTTTAAGGAGTCCGACATGGTCTGGTGTTTGCGCTCAAAGTACCAAACGGAGCAACATTGAAATTCCTCCCCGGACTTTTTCATTCCACCGGCACACCCCGGATCATTATTTAACGCTGCTTGTAACTCGCCGACTCTTTTGTTGAGGTTTCCATATTTGATGACAGTGACGCATCTTTCGGAATGCGGCAAGGAGAAATGAAAAAACCGGTGCGTCGTTTTGACGAATTCGGGGAATCCGGAATGCCTCGTCATTGCAACAAGGCTTTAGCTGCGAGCGGAGCGCGGCAGAGGCGAAGCCGACGCGGCAATCCAGTAATGTTGTCATTGCGAGAAGGCGTAGCCGACGTGGCAATCCAGATGGTTTAAAAAAATGCATCTTGGTCTTGCTGGATTGCTTCACTTCGTTCGCAATGACGGCAAGGGTGTCGTGAATTATGGAAGTATCAATAATTTGTTCAATTCCGTATCCATACTGTCTTCGCGTTCACGAATTCATGTATCCCCAGCTTTGATAATTCGCGCCCGTAACCTGAAGCTTTCACGCCGCCAAAGGGCAGGCGCGGGTCGGATTTGACCATGCCGTTGATGAAAGTGCAGCCGGCCTGTATGTGCGCCGCCATCTGTTCAGCGCGCGCAGTATCCTGACTCCAGATTGATGATCCCAGCCCGAAGGGGGTTTCGTTGGCGATGCGCAACGCGTCCTCTTCGCTTGCGGCACGGATCACGATCGCTACCGGACCGAACAGTTCTTCGTGCCAGGCACGGGCCTTGTCGGTAACGCGGTCCAGGATCGATGGCTGATAGAAAAATCCCTCCCGCTCCACCGCCCCGCAGCCGGTTACCGCCACTGCGCCCTGCGCGATGGAGTCGCTTACCTGTTGATGCAAGGTCACACGCAGGTCCGGACGCGCCAGCGGACCGATCTGCGTGGCATCATCCATTGGGTCGCCGATCCTGAGTGCTTCCACTTTCATCTTGAAGCGGCGCAGGAATTCATCCGCGATCTGCGGCACGACGATGAAGCGCTTGGCGGCGATACATGATTGCCCGCAGTTGAGGAAACGCGAGGCTACAGCCATGTCTGTTGCGAGCTCCAGGTCCGCATCGTGCAGCACGATGAACGGGTCGGAGCCGCCCAATTCCAGCACGCACTTCTTGAGGTTTTCGCCGGCGCTCGCCGCCACTTTTCGTCCGGCGGCTTCCGATCCGGTGAGCGTGACCGCATGCACATGCGGACTGGCGATCGCATCTGCCACCTGGCCGGCCTCGATCATCAGCGTGATAAACAAGCCCTCCTTCAAGCCGCTGTCGCGAAACACCGCTTCGATTGCCAGCGCACATTGCGGCACATTCGCCGCGTGTTTCAGCACCAGCGCATTGCCCGCCATCAAGGCAGGGGCCGCGGCGCGAAATACCTGCCAGAACGGAAAGTTCCACGGCATGACGGCCAGCACCACACCGAGCGGGTAATAGCCGACATAGCTCTTGCCGGCATCCGATTCAATCGCATCGGCCCGCAAAAAATCCCCGCCATGCTGCGCATAGTAGTCGCAGACACCGGCACATTTTTCCACTTCGGCGCGGGCTTCGCTCAACGGCTTGCCCATTTCCAGCGTGATCAGGGTCGAATACCGGTCAAGATGCGCGCGCAATTGAGTCGCCGTATCACGCAGCATTGCGGCGCGCCGGGCAAAAGACGTTTGCGCCCAGGCCTTCTGCACGCCGTGGGCTTTTTCCAGGGCTTGCTGCAGATGATGGTCATCACAGCTGGGATAAGTCTGAATCAGCTGATTGGTGGTCGGGTTGAGGCTTGAGTAAGGCATGTTGTGCGGCGAGTTGTTATCGGGGATTTATTAAAAGTAACATGAAAGGTGCGCTGCACCGGAATGATTCCGGAGTTTTTGTTTCGCCCAAGTCATCGGGTCTCGTCCTTGAGTATTGCTTCGCCCTTGGTCAGCCACGATATTCCGAAGGCCACCACGGCCAGCGACTCAAGCCAGAAAAATGGATCGAGCTTCAAGATGGCTGTTGCGTGCGGGAGCAGTGCAAGTATGGCTATCGTTGCGATTGAAGCCAGAATGGCGTATCCGCAGACCGTGTATATCTTGTTGCGCTGCAGCTTGCGGCGCGACGGCGTCTTGTGCGGATCTGTTTTGCGAAAAAGAACCAGCGAAAAATAAGCGAGGGTCAGGAAGAAGGAGAGGGCGCATATGATGTGGATTGCGCCGATCACCGGGGCTTGCAGCGTCACATTCCCCGCGGGCGCGGTGGGGAACAGCGCGACCCCGATTGCAAAGACGCCCGCAAGATCACCCGCAAGTTCGTCCCTGCGATCGTACCCCTTGTACGACAGCAGAAAAACCGCGATGGCACACAGGCTGCCCACGAACACGTCCCGCATGCCGGTGTAGTAGTACTCGCTGATCGAACTCTGTATCCCGGGGCTCCCAAGGATGATTTTGCCGAAGGCCAGCACAAACGGAAGCGAAATCCCGATGATGCCTATGGCCTTCCTCAATCCGAGGTAGGAAAGAACGAGAGGATTGCCCGGGGCAGGATGATTATCCATTTTGGTGTTGAATATCAGGGAAACCGGTATCGCTATTTCGCCTGGATATTTTCATTTCATCGGCACCCTTAAATGATTATTTGAAGCGAGCGATTTTAAATCCCCGGAAAATCGTGGCCTGGGCTGCGGTTTCATAACTCATCTTGCCGCATCACCCGCCATTCTCAGGTGGGGTAAAAGAGCAGCGCCAACTCTTGACCTTGGAATCCTTGGGGACCGCATTGCTCGCAAGGATCTGGGCAATCGCCTGCTTTGCAGTCTCATTGCAACTCTCGAGCGTCCGGTTATAGGGGTTGAACACCCAGTACTGGTGAACATTCTTCGAGTTGTCCAGTTCGAGGATCAGCACCGTGCCGTCCCCATCCTTCACGCTGCACCCCGACATGAGCAGCAGACCCAGCGCCGCCAGCAGCGCAATGATCTTCGTGGCTGCCCGGGAAGTGTTGCTTTGATTTTTTTGCATGCTAATACCCTTGGATAATTTGTGAAGCTGGCTTCCTGTGAAACCGTGGCCAGCCCCCTATTGTTGCATGCTATTGCTGCATTATTGATACTTCCATAATTCACGACGCCCTTGTCGTCATTGCGAACGAAGTGAAGCAACCCAGCAAAACCAAGATGCATTTTTTTTAACCATCTGGATTGCCACGTCGGCTGCGCCTCCTCGCAAAGACAGGTGTTTGTGCCATCGTTCGCAGCTAAAGCCTTGTTGCAATGACGAGGCATTCCTGATTCCCCGAATTCGCGGGAATGCCGTGCCAGTTTTTTAATTTCCCCTTACTGCATTACGAAAGATGTGCCACTGTCATCAAATATGAAAACCTCAATAGTTACTGCGACGGCGATTGACCGGCGTGGCGATTTTGGCGGTGCGGCGATCAGCCAGGGCGGCGCGGCGGATCAATTCCTTCCAGATAACATCGCTGGCTTCAGACTTGAATTGCAGGTACAACGCCACTTCCTCCGGGTAAGCGCCGCTGCAGCCCAGGCGTTCGAGATGGTGTGTTTCTTCTTTCGCTCCCGGGGCGTTATCGGCCTCCCAGGCCCGCACGATAGCCTGCCACAATGCCCGCTCGAACGGCTCGTCTTCTTCGTCAAATCCATATTGCCATTTCAGGAACGACGCTTCCGCGGGAGAGAGTTCGGTGCTGCGCATCTTTATGCTCATGGCTCCTCCAATTTATTGAAGTTTTCATATTTGATGACAATGACACATCTTTCTGAATACGGTAAGAGAAAATTAAAAAGTTGGCACGTCATTCCCTCAAATTCAGGAAATCCAGAGTGCCTTGTCATTGCGAGGAGGCGAAGCCGACGCGGCAATCCAGGACAGCAAACCACTGGATTGCTTCACTTCGTTCGCAATGACGGCAAGGGTGTCGTGAATTATCGAAGTATCAATAACCCCGGAAAATGTGCTCTGCCTTTTATTCCTTGTTCCCTATTATTTTTTTAAATTATCTCCAAAAATATCATCAGGTATCAAAGTATAGAAATATGGAACATAGGTTAGAACCGTACCTTGATACACACCAAGATTCCTCCATGCATCAGTGAGTTCAGCCAAAAGTGATTCGTTGTGCAGGTCTTGTTTTAGCGCTTCCAATATCGAGATTAAAGGTTTTAAACTGTCTTCCTTTGCGTATGTGGTTAACATCCGAATTGCGTCATCAATGTATCCGACATTCATGTTGCCTGAAATATTACTCATATGTCTTTTAACCGTTTTTATCAAACATTAAGGTGCGCAGCCCTGACTATCCTTTGCATTTCATCTGCCATGCATAACGTGATATTGACATGGGGGACGGCGCCCCATTCATTTCACAAAATCACGGGTTCCGTCCCCGTGTAATTCATTGCTTGCGGAATTTCATCTTACCAGCCCCAGTATGCCGAGGATGATCAAATAGGTCGCGACGATATAGTTCAGCAGCCTGGGCATCAGCAGGATAAGCACGCCGGCAATCAGTGATACCAAGGGTTCAATCGTTAAGTGGAGATTCATGACAGTTTCCTTTTATGGCCAAAGAAGGTAATGCATATCGAGAATATCACTCTCATGGGCAATGCTCTGTGCACCAGGCCACACAACCAGACTTCGAGTCCTTTAAGGTGCTGACACCGCTGCTTCCTGGGAAACCGTGGTCAGTCCCCTTCAGTTACGCATGACGTTCTAATTGAGCACCTTGTAGCCCCGGCCGGACAGACAGGTTTTGACGATCTTCAATTTTTCCGCCCGGCTTTTTCTTGCGCCGCGCGCCGCGCCGATAACAGCGCCGGCTCCCCCGAGTCTTTCCGCCGTTCTTCCGGTGCCGACCGCTGCCCCGATCGCGCCGCCGATAACGGCGCCGCCGACAGCGCCTTTCGCAGCCTCGGCACCGGTGCCTCCCGATTCTTCGGCATAGGCGCGGCATTCCGCGAGATCCTGATTGTATGCAGCCATGTCAACACCCTTCTGGTCGATGATGATCGGGTTATGCGCACAGCCGGCCAGGGACAGGGAAAGTAAAGTTGCGAGAACGGTCGGGAGAACTGACTTCATATGGGATACCTCTATCGGATCATATTGGCATAAAGAGAAGCAAAGAAGCAAAGGGTTCAGGTCTTGCAATCATACATTTATTCGTCTCGAATTCCGAACATGGGTTTGCTGGATTACAGGAGCTGACCCCATGTGCCTCGCCATCGCGAGTCGGCATAGCCGACGCGGCGGTTTCGTCATTGCGAGAAGGCGAAGCCGACGTGGCAATCCAGAATGCTTCGTCATTGCGAGGAGGTGAAACCGACGTGGCAATCCAGATGGGTTAAACAAATGCATCTTTGTCCTGCTGGATTGCTTCACTCCGTTCGCAATGACGGCATTTTGGATTCCCGTCATTGCAACAATGCTTCAGCCGCGAGCGAAGCGCGGCAGAGGCGAAGCCGACGTGGCAATCCAGATGGATTAATCAAAATGCATCTTTGTCCTGCTGGATTGCTTCACTCCATTCGCAATGACGGCATTTTGGATTCCCGTCATTGCAACAATGCTTCAGCTGCGAGCGAAGCGCGGCAGAAGCAAAGTCGACGCGGCAATCCAAGGCACCTCGTCATTGCAAGGAGGCGAAGCCGACGTGGCAATCCAGAATGCTTCGTCATTGCGAGAAGGCGAAGCCGACGTGGCAATCCAGATGGTTTAAAAAAATGCATCTTGGTCTTGCTGGATTGCTTCACTTCGTTCGCAATGACGGCAGGGGTGTCATGAGTTATCGCAGTATCAATAAATTCGGAAACCGTGGTTCGGGAATGTTTGGGCATAAGGAGTTGATCCGGGACCGCTTCCGCTTTTGCGTTCATGGCATCAAATGAACAACCCGGAGTCTCCCCGGGCTTTTTCATTACCCTTCCCGAGCTGACAAACAGCTGCGTCCAGTGACCGCAAAGCCCCGATCAGCCGCCGGGAAATTTCGGGGTGGGCAACGATTCCCTCTTCATCCAGGCTGGAACCCAGAACCGGAACCGCGATGGATGCTTCCTCGACAATGACAGCAGACATGACTGTGAGTGTCTCTTTGAGCGATGCGTGTGCATGAACGGCGCGGGGCGATGCATTAAGCAGCGCAACCGGCTTGTTTACGAAAGCCTCGCAACCCACCATCCAGTCGAGCGCGTTCTTCATCGAGCCGGTTACGCCGTGGGCGTATTCCGGACTGGCAATGATGACCGCATCTGCCGCGATCAACTGCTCGCGAAACCGCGCGACCACCGGAGGGTGTGCGGCTTCGATATCCGGATTGAACAGCGGCAAATTCCCGAGGTCGCCAAACAACTCGACAGCGATACCCGGCGGGGCCAAACGCGAGACGGCGCGCAACAGCGCCGAATTGTTCGATGCGGCCCTAAGACTTCCGGATATGGCCAGGATATTCATGACGCTTGACGATCGAGATCGAGATTGAGATTGAGATTGAGATTGAGATTGAGATTGAGATTGAGATTGAGATTGAGATTGAGATTGAGATTGAGATTGAGATAGGGAAGGAGCGCCATTCTTTTCACAAAATCACGCGCTCCGTTTCCATGTAATTCTTCCTTCAAAAACAATTCGACTCCGGTACCTTTTACTCTGTTGCATTAAACAGAACCAGAAGTCGCCAAGGGGGGGGTGGGGGGCGCAGTAGCTGTATGTTGTTCTGCCGCAGGCATGGATTGAAGTACAGAAAGTCCTAATAAAAGCGGCCCCCAAGGTTGGCGACCTGTCAGCCATGCTACTGACTCTCGGATTGCTCCATAAAGCACACTATGAGCTGTTATATAGACTCCACGTGTTGCCTCGTCTGGTGTCAGACTTTCTGCTGCAAAAAATATCCCTACGCACTCCATATCAATCAAATAGCGTGATGTTTTTTCGCCCTTAGGATTAAGAACAGACTTCATTATGGCTTGGTAATAACCTGGTTGCTCCTTCAGAGGGACAACGTCCAGTTTATTGGTCGGACCTTGTTCGACATTTGGGCTGTCTCCCTGCTGAAATTCCTGAATAGCTACAACAATAGATCTAGTGAAAACAACATTCTGTAAAGCTATTGGGTGATTGACTCGGCTCATTTCAGGCTGCTTCTTTTATATGTTGGTAATCATTTGATGTTACCTGCATATCAGTAGTAGAGCCTATAACTGGTTCAGCTCTTCCGAAAGCACGTACGGGTATTCTTTCCCAGTTCCTGGCCGCAGAGAATTCATTATTTCTAACGAGGATGTTCAGGCGACCACCTGTAGCACGAGTTAACTTAACCATGGATTCTATTGTCAAGTTGGAATCACCACGAAATACCTTTGTGATGTAAGCGGGGCTCGTTCCAATCTTCTTGGCTAAAGCGGTATAACTGAGTCCAGACACCTTTAATTGCTTTTCTAGTGCCAAAGCAAAATCCAGTTTAGTCTCTTCAATCCAAAAATTATCGCTTTTTCTGCCTTCTTCAATCCACGCAGTTAACTTCTTACTGCTATTCATCTTTTATAATCTCCAGTTGGTTGGTTTTAATTGCCTCAAAGTATTTCTCTCGCAATTTAGCAGCTTTCGCCACAGATGATGGGTCCGCTTTCGGTCCGTCTTTTCTAACTCCTCCTGTGCAAACGGCAATATGTCCGTTTTCACCCTTGAAGAAAAATAATCGCAAAGGGCCTTTGGAAAATTCATAAATTCCTTTTTGCTTATCTGCTTCATGAAACCATGCAGATGGAATGTCGTGTAGCCCCCTCGCAGCAGTTTCTTCCAGAAACCTTCGTAAACCGTTTCGAGCGCTTTCTGTGGTTGCTTCACCCTGAAGAAGGAATTCTTCAGTCGGACAGGTATCGCCAACAACTACGGCAACTACTGCATATTGGTTAACGAATAGCTGTTTGACTATCAAAGTATTAACCTATAGGTTAAGTTTGTCAATATTAGAATTTTAATTTTGGCTTCACAAATACTTATATTTATCGCATTTGCTGAGTATTTCGACACGTCCAAGTAATCCGAGGGGATGTAAATACGCAGTAAAAAAATTTGAGCACCAATCTTGCAGCATCACCCGCACGCCCCGATTGCCCCACAGCTGGTGCAGAACTCGCAGCCGTCCTTCTTGATCAGCGTGGCGTTGCCGCATTCCTTGCAGTGCTTGCCGGCCAGTGTCTTGGGGCCGGCGGCCTTGCTTTTCTTCTTCGGCACGTCCATCACGCCCATGTGCTGTATCGGGAAGCCGTTCTCGTCGAGGATGCCGAGCATCGCGTAGCGGTGGATGATCAGCTTGGCGACGTAGGAGACCGTCGAGGGGTAGCTTTCCATCTTGATGCCGCCGGGCACGCGCGCCATGAAGTCGCCCAGCGGTTCGCCGAAGTTCAGCAGCTTGCGCAGCTTCATGCCTATCCAGGCCGGATCGATGACGCGCATATCCAGGCTCAGCACCTTGCACAGTCCGTCGAGCGCGCGCGGATAGACGCCGGCGAGCCACATCGAGTAGGGGCGGCGTTGCCCGTCCGGCAGCACCAGTTCCTTCAGGCCCAGCACGAAGTCGTCGCCGGTTCCCGCGTTGACGATGTCCACGGTCCAGCTCATCGTGCCGTCGGTGCCGGTCTTGGGTTCCTTCTTCGCAAACAGCGCGTCCATCATCGGCGTGGCTGCGTCCGCGCTGGCTTCCAGCGCGCCCAATTGTTCGATGCGGTATTTCAGCAGGTGCGCGAACGCGGAAACCAGGCTGGGCATGCGTTTCACTTCGCCGTCGGGCGGCATGGGCATGTCGAAGGCG
>JAJZEQ010000061.1 GCA_021851345.1 Pseudomonadota bacterium | reverse complement strand
GCCGTTGGTGACGAAAAACAAATGATCAGCATTGAAGATGCGCGCGGCATTGCGCTCCGATGCTGCCACCGGGCCGGTGTGGTCGAGCAACTGGCCGAGCTCGTCCACCGCGTTGCACACGTCGGCGCGCAGCATGTTCTCGCCGAAGAACTGGTGGAACATCTGCCCGACCGGGGATTTCAGAAACGCCACACCGCCCGAGTGTCCCGGGCAGTGCCACGAGTAGGAGCCGTCCTGGGCGTAGTGCAGCAGAGCGCGGAAGAATGGCGGCGCCAGCGAATCCAGATAGGCCTTGGCCTCACGGATGATGTGGCGCGCGACGAATTCCGGCGTGTCCTCATGCATGTGGATGAAGCCGTGCAGCTCGCGCAGCACGTCATTCGGGATGTGCCGCGAAGTGCGTGTCTCGCCATACAGGTAAATCGGGATATCGGCGTTCTTGAAGCGTATCTCCCTGACAAAGGCGCGCAAACTTTTCAGCGCGACCTCGGTTTCCTCCGCGCTTCCCGAGCCGAACTCCTCGTCATCGATAGACAGCAAAAATGCCGAAGCTCGGCTCTGTTGCTGGGCAAACGAGGTCAGGTCGCCATAACTGGTAACGCCGAGCACTTCCATGCCCTCTTTTTCCAGCGCGTCTGCCAGCGCGCGTATACCCAACCCGCTGGCATTCTCGGAGCGGAAGTCTTCATCGATGATGACGATAGGAAAACGAAATTTCATACGGTGCTCCTTGGGCGCGGACAATGGGGCGCGGATAGATTAAGGCTTCTCGAACCAGAAATAGAACAGGGTTTCAGTGCAGGCTCATATTTGCCCAAGGCCAATGTGATGCCGAAACCAAAACGGAATTTCATGACTTACTCCCATTAGGGATAAAAATTGGGCGGGGATAGCGAATTGGCGCGGATTGTCGCAGATTTCAATAGCGCTGCAAGGGGAAATTTTTGCTGCAAAAAGCATGAGCCCGCCAAATGCGGGCTACATTTTCGGCAAGGTCACACCGACCTGCCCCTGATACTTGCCGCCTCTATCCTTGTAGGATGTCTCGCAGACCTCGTCGCTCTCGAAAAACAGCACCTGCGCCACACCCTCGTTGGCGTAGATTTTGGCGGGCAAGGGCGTGGTATTGGAAAATTCCAGCGTCACATAGCCTTCCCATTCCGGCTCGAACGGCGTGACGTTGACGATGATGCCGCAGCGCGCATAAGTGGATTTACCCAGGCAGATGGTCAGCACGCTGCGCGGGATGCGGAAATACTCTACGGTGCGCGCCAGCGCGAACGAGTTGGGCGGGATGATGCAGTAATCGGCGTTGACCTCAACGAAGGAATTCGGGTCGAAGTTCTTCGGGTCGACGATGGTGCTGTTGATGTTGGTGAATAGCTTGAATTCGTTGGAACAGCGGATATCGTAGCCGTAACTCGAGGTACCATAGGACACGATGCGCTTACCGTTGACCTCCTTCACCTGGTTGGGCTCGAACGGTTCTATCATCTTGTGCTGCTCCGCCATGCGGCGTATCCATTTGTCCGACTTGATGCTCATCGCTATTCCTCTTGTAAGTGGTTCATACCGCAATCCGCAAGGGCGCGATTTTAACCAATTCGCCGCTGTCGCGCGCGATTTGCTAAAATCCGCGCCTTTATAGCGTTTCGGCAATTTCATGACTACCCGTAAAAACCCCGATGTACCAAGAAAAATATTGGTCACCTCCGCGCTGCCTTATGCAAACGGCAGCATCCACCTCGGCCACCTGGTCGAGTACATCCAGACCGACATCTGGGTACGCTTCCAGAAGATGCAGGGAAACGAAGTGCATTATGTGTGCGCCGACGATACCCACGGCACGCCCATCATGCTGCGCGCCGAGAAGGAAGGCATCACGCCAGAACAGCTGATAAACCGCGTATGGCATGAGCACATTGCAGATTTCAAAGGCTTCCATGTCGAGTTCGATCACTACGGCAGCACCAACAGTGCCGAGACCGGAAGCTACTCACGCGAAATTTATCTCAAGCTCAGAGACCAGAACCCCTCATTGATAGAAAAGCGTGCCATTGAACAATTCTACGACCCAGTCAAGAACATGTTCCTGCCGGATCGCTTCATCAAAGGGGAATGCCCGAAGTGCCACGCCAATGACCAGTATGGCGACAATTGCGAGGTGTGCGGTGCTGCCTACGCGCCCACCGACCTGATCAACCCTTACTCCGCGGTGTCCGGCGCGAAACCGGAATTGCGCTTTTCCGACCACTATTTCTTCAAGTTGTCCGCCGACACCTGCCAGCAATTCCTGCGCGAATGGACGCGCAGCGGATCGCTGCAACCCGAAGCCGCCAACAAGATGCAGGAATGGCTGGGTGCGGAAGGCGAGAACAAGCTGACCGACTGGGACATCTCGCGCGACGCGCCGTATTTCGGTTTCGAGATACCCGATGCGCCGGGCAAATATTTTTACGTGTGGCTGGACGCGCCGGTAGGCTACATGGGTAGTTTCAGGCAATTGTGCAACGAGAAGGGGCTGGATTTCGACGAATACTGGAAGGCCGGTTCAAAGACCGAGATGTACCACTTCATCGGCAAGGACATACTATATTTCCACGCGCTGTTCTGGCCGGCGATGCTGCAGCATGCCGGTTTCCGCACGCCGACCAAACTGTTCGCGCACGGCTTCCTGACCGTCAACGGCGAGAAGATGAGCAAGTCGCGCGGCACGTTCATCACCGCCGAGAGTTATCTCAAACAGGGCCTCAACCCTGAATACCTGCGCTACTACTACGCCGCGAAACTCAACGGCACGATGGAAGACATCGACCTCAATCTGGAGGATTTCGTCGCGAAGGTGAACAGCGATCTGGTCGGAAAATACATCAACATAGCGAGCCGCTGCGCGGGCTTCCTGACCAAGTTCTTCGACGGCAAACTCGCTTTTGACGAAATGGGGAATGTACTCGGCGGCGCCATTGGCAATGGCCGAACAATTGCCGAATCTTTCGAATCCCGCGACTATGCCCGCGCGCTGCGCGACATCATGGGCATCGCCGACAGAATCAACGGCGAAATCGCCATCGCGGCACCGTGGACACTGGCCAAGGACGAAACCCGGCGCACAGCCTTGCACGACATCTGTTCAAGGGCATTGCATGGCTTTTATGTACTCTCGATCCTGTTGCGGCCGGTTCTGCCGGAATTGACATCCCGCGTTGCCAGAGAGCTGTTCGCCATGGATCGTGATTTCACCTGGCAAGACCTTTCTGTTCTGCCGACGCGTGTCAACCCCTACCAGCATCTGGCGACACGCCTCGATCCCAAACTGATCGAAGCGATGGTTGCAGCCAACAAGGAAAGCCTGCAACCGGCGGCAGAATCCCGGCAGCGCCACGCCGAGCATCAGCAGCATACCGTGGCCAGGGAGGCCGCACAGGCGGAGATAAATATGCAATCGTTCATCGGCATCGAGGATTTCGCGAAAATCGATTTGCGCGTGGCGCGCATCGTCAATGCCGAGCATGTGGAAGGCGCCGAGAAGCTGCTGAAACTGACGCTGGACATCGGCGAGGCCCGACCGCGAACGGTGTTCGCGGGTATCAAGTCGGTTTACGACCCGGAAAAACTCAGGGGCCGCATGACGGTGATGGTCGCCAACCTCGCACCGCGCAAGATGAAGTTCGGCCTGTCGGAAGGCATGGTGCTGGCAGCATCGGGTGAAACCCCGGGATTATTCATTCTCAGCCCGGACGACGGCGCACAACCCGGCATGCGAATCAAATAGTCACCGCAACCGGAGGCTGAACAGGAACATGAGCAAAACTTTTAGTGATGAATTGCAACAACAAGGGACTGGCATGAAACGCACACCAAGAATTCTTCCGGCCTGTTTGGTTCTGCTATCCCTGATGACGGCCTGCTCCGAGCCCGAAACGCATATCTTGAAAGTTAACGTGACAAACGACCTCGGGAGCCCGGCAAAGCTGGCCCTCTGCGAGGACTACTTGCACTGCATAACAATTTCCGACCAGTGGACGGAGAAAGAAATCGGCGCACATGATACTGAATCATTCGTCATGTCCACGGAAGCGGCGACAGTTTTCAGGGTGTCGTCGGAAATCAATGGAAAGGCCAGAGTCAACTGCCTGCGGGTGAAATTTGACAAATCCCTGAAAGCCTCCCCCAACCTGTTTCTTTCGGCTGCAACAGGCTGCTAAGCCGGCATGCTTATTGAAGTTTCCCTATTTGATGACAGTGACACATTTTCGGAATGAGGTAAGGGGAAATTAAAGAACTGGCACGTCATTCCCGCGAATTCGAGGAATCCAGAATGCCTCGTCATTGCAACAAGGCTTCAGCTGCGAGCGATGGCACAAACACCTGTCATTGCGATAACCAGCGACTTGCCAGCTTGCTGGCTTAGTCGATTGGCTATAACCAACCACTTGGCAACCGTCTTCTGGTTGCTTAGTGGGATGGCTAGTCGTTCCACCAGTAGTTCCATCAGGAGGCGAAGCCGACGTGGCAATCCAGAATGCTTCGTCATTGCGAGAAGGCGCAGCCGACGTGGCAATCCAGAAGGTTTAAAAAAATGCATCTTGGTCTTGCTGAATTGCTTCACTTCGTTCGCAATGACGGCAAGGGTGTCGTGAATTATGGAAGTATCAATAAGATGGAACGGCAGACGTGATTCCGCAGGGGACTCTTTCGGCACCGGCCAGGCCGGCCGTCCTCGTGCGCAAATCAATTTTTTGAAAGCACCCCGTTCAAAGCGCCGCTCCGTAAACCACTTTTACGTTTTCCTCGCGCAGCAGCTCGCGCAGGTCCCCAAGCAAATCGTCATGCAGTGTCACCTGCCATTCGTCGCCCAGGCGCAACAGGCAGCTGGCATTGTCATTATGGTAATGAATCTGCACCGGACATTTGCCGTCGCGGTACGGCGTGAATAATTTTTTGAGCTGTGCGATGCCGGCTTTGCCATTGCAGCGCAATAGCAGTTGCTGCGCGAAATGCGAGCGCGCGGAAGCGAAATCGAACAATTCATCGCCGGTCACCCGCACGTTTCCTGAATATTCATCCAGGCTGGCTTTGCCGCGCACCACCAGCAACTCGTCCTCGCGTATCCACGGACGGCTGGTCTCGTAGATTTCATTGAATACGGTCAACTCCACTTGCGCGCTGCCGTCATCCAGCGTGACCACCGCCATGCGCCCGCGCCTGGTTTGCTGGATGCGCAACCCGGAAACGATGCCTGCCAGCACGACCGGCACGCCCCGCCGCGGGGCGTGTCCGGAGCCGTTGCCCGTACCATTCGATTGCCCGACGAATTTAGGCGTCAGATCGGCCAGCTTTACTTTGATAAAGTTGGCCAGCTCCCCGGCATATTCCTGGTACGGATGCCCGCCGAGATAGATTCCCAGGCTGGATTTCTCATGCGCCAGCTGTTCGCGCATGCGCCAGCGGGGAACATCGGCAGTCTGCACGATCAGCACCGCGTCGAATTCTTCACTGCCGAACAAGCTGTTCTGGTTGGCCGCGCGGGCATGCTGGTCGGCGCTCGCCAAAGCCGCATCCACGCTGGCCATCAGCGCGGCGCGGTGGTCGTTGATGCTGTCGAATGCGCCCGCCTTGATCAGTGCTTCGATCGTGCGTCGGTTGACGATACGCTTGTCCACGCGCCGGCAAAAATCGAACAGGTCCTTGAACGGGCCGCTTGCGCGCGCCTTGACGATACTGGCTATCGCGGCCTCGCCGGTACCCTTGATCGCGCCCAGCCCGTAGGCAATGGTAGCCTCGTCCACCGGCGAGAACGCGTAGCCGGAGCTGTTCACATCCGGCGGCAGTACGCGTATGTTCTGTTGCAGCGTATCGGCGTAGAAGATGCTTACTTTTTCAGTATTGTCCAGATCACCGGACAGGGTTGCCGCCATGAAAGCGGCGGGATGGTGCGTCTTTAAATAAGCTGTCTGGTAAGCCACCAGCGCGTAGGCCGCGGCATGCGATTTGTTGAAACCATATCCGGCGAACTTCTCCATCAGGTCAAACAGGTTTCCGGCCACTTCCTTGGAGGTGCCGTTCTTGAGCGCGCCGGAAATGAATATTTCGCGCTGCTGGGCCATCTCCTCGGCCTTTTTCTTGCCCATCGCGCGGCGCAGCAGGTCGGCTCCTCCCAGGGTATAGCCACCCACCAGCTGGGCCATCTGCATCACCTGCTCCTGGTAGACCATGATGCCATAGGTCTCGCTCAGCACCGGTTCGACAGCCGGATGAGGGTAATCGAATTTCTCGCCGTGTTTGCGCCGGATGAAATCCGGGATCAAGTCCATCGGACCGGGACGATAAAGCGCCACCAGCGCGATGATGTCCTCGAAACAGTCGGGCTTCGCGCGCCCCAGCATGTCTTTCATGCCGCGCGACTCAAGCTGGAACACGGCTGTGGTGTTGCCTTTTTTCAACAGGGCGTATGTTGCGGCATCATCCAGCGGCAGTGTTTCTAACGTAAAGGACTGAGGCTCGGGGACTGAGGACTGAGGATCTGGAGTTTCACTTAGTCCTTGAACCTCAGTCCTCAGTCCTTGTTTCTCTAGTCTCTTGATATGGCGCATCGCCCAGTCGAGTATGGTCAGCGTACGCAGGCCCAGAAAATCGAACTTCACCAGACCGATCGCTTCGACGTCGTCCTTGTCGAACTGGCTGACCACGCTGGTGCTGCTGTCGGCACAGTACAACGGGCAGAAGTCGGTCAGCTGCCCCGGCGCGATCAGCACCCCGCCCGCATGCATGCCGACGTTGCGCGTCAAATCTTCCAGCCGGCCGGCCAGCTCGAGCAGCTCCGGCACACCTTCTTCGCTCTCGGCAATGCTGTTGATTTCCGGCTCCAGCTCGCGTGCTTTTTTCAGCGAAACCGGCTTGACGCCTTCCAGCGGGATTGCTTTCGACAGGCGGTCGCACAAGCCGTAGGGGAAATCCATCACGCGCCCGACATCGCGTATCACCGCCTTGGACGCCATCGTGCCGAAGGTGGCGATCTGCGCCACGCTGGCCGCGCCGTATTTCTGCTTCACATAGTCGATGACGCGCTCGCGCCCGTCCTGGCAAAAGTCCACGTCGAAGTCCGGCATCGATACGCGCTCGGGATTCAGGAAACGTTCGAACAGCAGCGCATAACGCAGCGGGTCCAGGTCGGTGATGCCCAGGCTGTATGCCACCAGCGAACCGGCGCCGGAACCCCGTCCCGGGCCCACCGGCACACCGTTGTGTTTCGCCCAGCGGATAAAGTCCGCCACGATCAGGAAATAGCCGGGGAAGCCCATCTTGATGATGGTATCGATCTCGAAGTCCAGCCGCGCCTGATATTGCGCCTGTCTGCCTGCCCGCTCCGCCTGGTCGGGATAAAGCAGCGCCATGCGCTGCTGCAAGCCGAGCTCCGCCTGCTCGCGCAAATAATTGTCCAGCCCCTGGCCGTCCGGGGTGGGGAAATCCGGCAAGCGGGGCTTGTCCAGAACCAGCGACAGATTGCACCGGCGCGCAATCCCCACACTGTTTTGCAAAGCTTCCGGCAGGTCGGCGAACAGCGCAGCCATTTCAGCCTGGGTCGTGAAATACTGCCGGTCGGTAAAGGCCCTGGCGCGGCGCTTGTCGTTGAGCACATAGCCTTCGGCTATGCACACCCGGGCTTCGTGAGCCTTGAAATCATCCGCGCCGAGAAATTGCACGGGGTGCGTGGCAACTATCGGCAAATCAAATTCTGCGGCGAGTTGCGTCGCCGCATGAAGGTAATGTTCCTCGCCGGGAAACCCGGTGCGCTGCACCTCAATGTAATAGCGATTGCCGAACACCCCCGACCATTCCCGCGCAAACAGCCGCGCCTGCGCGACGTTGCCGGATGACAGCGCGCTGCCGACATCGCCAAGATGTGCGCCGGACAGGGCGATCAGGCCGTTGCTGTCCTGATGCAGCCACTCGCGTCGCAGCTCGGCGCGGCCGCGGTGCTGGTTCTCCAGATAAGCGCGGCTGAGCAAACGGCATAACAGCAGGTAACCCGCGTTTGACTGGCACAGCAACAGCATGCGATAGGGCCGTTCCTGATCGGCATCGTTGCTGATGTACACATCGCAACCGGCAACCGGCTTGATGCCCGCGCCGCGCGCCGCCTTGTAAAACTTGACCAAACCGAAGAAATTATTCAGGTCGGTCAACGCCAGTGCCGGCATCTCGTCGCGTTTTGCGGCGGCAACCGCCTCGTCCACGCGCACCATGCCATCCGAAATCGAATATTCGCTGTGCAAACGGAGATGAACAAAGGTTGGTTGCGGCATGATGGAAAGCTGAAATGAGGTTGGCAGGTATTTCGGCGTTAGCCGAAAGCTCGCAAAATCCAGGCGTCAATTTTAGCATTGCCTGAAACGTAATTTTTTTCTAATTCGCACTGATAGAATGCCGCCCTTGTAATCAAAGCCTTTCACCATGCCCAACACGCTGACACCGCAACGCGAACGCTATCTGTTGCTCACGCTTGCAGGCATCCAGTTCAGCCACATCCTTGATTTCATGATCATGATGCCGCTAGGCCCCATCCTGATAGCGGCTTTTGGCATCAGCACGCATGAATTCGGCCTGCTGGTTGCGTCCTACAGCTTCAGTGCCGCGCTGTCCGGTCTGTTTGCCGCAACCTTTATCGATCGTTTCGAGCGCAAGCGCCTGCTGCTGATCATATTCGGCTTGTTCGGCCTGGCCACGCTGGCGTGCGGGCTGGCTCCCGGCTATGCCACGCTGATCATTGCGCGCGGCCTGGCCGGCACTTTCGGCGGCGTGATGGGCGCAATGGTGCAAACCATGGTCGGCGATGTGGTTCCGTTCGCACGGCGCGCCAGGGCAGCCGGCATTGTTTCAACCGCCTTCTCTCTTTCCACGGTTGCCGGTGTGCCGCTATCCCTATGGCTGGCCAATCATTTCCAATGGCGCGCGCCTTTCATCCTGATCGCCATTCTGACGGTGCTGTTCATGATAATCGGTGCACGCGTACTGCCCGAATTTCGCCATCACATCAGCCCTTCGTCAAGCTCAGGACAGGCGAAACGCGCCCATCCTTTTTCCGCGATGTTCGAGGTATTGCGTGATATCAACCATCGGCGCGCCCTGGTGTTTTCCGCGATGCTCATTTTTTCCGGCTTTACGGTAATCCCCTACATCACCATCTATGCGGTGGGCAACGTAGGCATTCCGCAACACGACATCCCGTTCATATACCTCGCGGGCGGCGCGGCAACGCTGATCACCGCCAGGCTGATAGGCCATATTGCCGACCTGGGCGGAAAAATAAAAGTTTACCGGCGGGTTGCCTTTGCTGCGTTGGTGCCCTTGTTCGTGGTGACCCATATCGGAGCCTCGCCGCTATGGCTTTGGCTGGTTTGCACCACGGGATTTTTCGTACTGGTTTCCGGACGCATGATCCCGGCGATGGCCATCATCACTTCGGCCGCACAACCAAAACTGCGCGGCACGTTCATGTCGCTGAATGCAACGGTGCAGTCATTCGCGATGGGACTGGCCACCACGCTGGCCGGGTT